>DAIDTZ010000137.1 GCA_027456925.1 Nitrospirota bacterium | reverse complement strand
CACGGACAGCAAGGGCGTCGTGCACAAGAAGGGCAGCGAAGGACACAAGGCCTCTGTAACGGGCGACACGGTCGGCGATCCTTACAAGGACACTGCGGGCCCGGCCATCAACCCCATGATCAAGGTCATCAACATCGTTGCGCTCCTGATCGTTCCCTTGATCAAGTAGGCAACTGCAACATCTCAGTTAACGAGGGGCTGGCCGAACGGCCAGCCCCTTTTTTCGTCAGCAGAAAAGACGGTCTGCCTTGACGCCAAAGTTATTGAAATTTCCCGATAAAGTGGTATTATTCTGAACGTTATGCATGATTTAGATGTTGAAGTGCTTGTGAATGCGGGCTGTGCTCCTGATGTTGTTGCGCATTGCACGGTGGTTTCAGAACAGGCGCGCCAGCTCGCCTCGCGCGTCAAGGTCTCCATCGACGCCGAGCTCGTACGGCTGGGCGGTCTCTTTCACGATATCGGGCGGTCCCGGACGCACGGCATAGAGCATGCGGTAGCCGGCGCCGATATTGCGCAACGTCTCGGTTTTTCGAAGGCGCTGATTAATATCATTGAACGTCACATTGGAGCGGGGATTTCCGCAGCGGAAGCACGGCGGCTTGGGCTGCCGAAAAAAGATTATTTGCCGCAAACGGCGGAAGAAAAGATTGTTTCCTATGCCGATAATCTGACGAGCGGCGTGCGGGAAATGCAGTTTTACGAAGCGCTCGACCGGTTCAGGGATATTCTCGGACCCGAACATGAAGGCGTCGAGCTGTTCATAAAGCAGCATTATGAAATACAGGGCTGGATGAAATAAACCGAATGCTCCCTGCACTCGTGCTCTGCGCTTGTGAACGCGGGTGTAAACGGAATTCTCTTGCTCGTGGCCGCGAAATGGAGACAGCAGGCTACGATAGCGCGGGTACAAGCGGAGTGCGGAATAAAAAGGCGATAGCAAAGAGGGTGTTATGAAAGATAAGAAAAAAGGAAAGCTGATAGCGGAAGATATAAAAATCGAGCCGCATAAGAAGAGCGATACTGACAAGGTCCTACCCGTCAAGCTGACGGGGAACAGCAGGTTTAAGTTCAGCTGCCACAAAGGGGTGAAGTGTTTTACCGCCTGCTGCAGCAACATCAACATCGTGCTGCCGCCCTACGATCTCCTGCGGCTCCGGAAAAGGCTCGGCATGAGCTCTGAGGACTTCATCAGCCGGTATTGCGAGATCGAGATCCTGGCGAAGACGCTCCTGCCGGTGATCACGCTCAAGATGCAGAACGATGAAAAGCGGAGCTGCCCGTTCGTAACGCCCGACGGCTGCACGGTGTACGAGGACCGGCCGAACATCTGCCGCTATTATCCCATCGGCATGGCGACCCTCAGGAACAAAGAGGCTGAAGGCGGCAAGGACGAGTTCTATTTTCTGACCAAAGAGGACCACTGCAAGGGTTTCGAGGAAGACAAGGAGTGGACCATCGCTGAATGGCGCAAAGACCAGGAAGCCGACGTCTATGATGAGGTAAACCGCGGCTGGATGGACATTCTGATCAAAAAGAAATCCTTCGGCGAGAGGGAATTCCCGGAAATCAAGAACCGGATGTTCTTCATGGTCAGCACGAATACGGACTATTTTCGAACCTTCGTCTTCGAGAGCAGCTTTCTCGATACCTACGATATCCCTGCCGAGCGGATTGAAAAAGTGCGGACCGATGATGCGGAATTGTTAAAGCTCGCCTACGAATGGCTGCGTTCCGCCATGTTTGCCGAGGAAACGCTCATATTCAAGGAAGGCGTGCTTGCCGCCCGCAAAGAACAGGCCGATGCGGTCATGAGGAAAGTGTACGGCGGGAAGGACAAGGAGTAGGAGCACGGGGCGACCGCCGGTTATTGCCGTAAGAGTGAACTCAACTCGTCATAGATCGCGTTCCCTATCGTGATCCCCAGATTGATAAATTCCGGACCGTACCGTTTTCCGGTCTCGGTTCGGAACGTATCCTTGATTTTTTCGATGCCTTTCATCTTTTCCCGGAACATCCGGTGCAGCGCTTCGGGCGGGGTGTTTCGCGCGTCAACCATCAGCCAGAGAGTGGTCGTAAAATTTTCCGGGCCCCAGCGAAACTTGTCGGCATCATAGAGCGCGTCGCTTACGAGCCTGCCGGCGGCGTCGTCCCGATCGAAGGTCTCCTGGAAGGCTTCATGGTTCCTGATGGCGTCGGCAATGTACTGCCGCTCCCGCAAACTCATCCCGAGTGCCGTCAGTATCCGTTCCGCCTCCATGCTGCCCCGGACGGCGTGGTCCTGCTCTTTTCGTTTGATGTCGTGGAGCAGTCCTGCTATGATCGATGAGGTGAAGAGGGACTCGATGCGCGATGGGTCGACCCCGCGCTCTCGGGCTTCGATGAGAACGATGGCCCCTGCGTCGCGTGCGACCGCCTCGCAGTGGTAAAGGCCGTGGGCGCATTCCAGCTGAGACTCGTCGAGATAGGTCCTGCACCGGCTAATCGTCTCGTCCGTTGCGAGTGTTTCATCGGCACGGCGAATGACGGCTTCGTAGGACTCGTAGAAGGCCGGCTTCGGGAGCGTTCCGGCAATCCGGTGCGCGGTTTCACGCAGCTTTTGATAGAGCGGCAGGCTCATGGAATTATAATAGACGTACCCGGAGAGCCTTGTCAAGCTGAGTTTTCTGGTCCGCATCTTCGGATTGACACATCTCAACCACATAGGGTAATATGGCCTACTTTCCGGTTTGAAAGGAGCAGTCCGTGTCCGATATCCATAGTGAACGAATCTTGATCCTCGACTTCGGGTCCCAGTACACTCAGCTCATCGCCCGCAGAGTGCGGGAAGCGAAAGTCTACTGCGAGATATTCCCCTACAACGCGGGGCTCGATAAAGTGAAGGCGTTTCACCCGAAAGGCCTGATCCTTTCCGGCGGACCGTCAAGCGTCTATGACCCGGGCGCGCCGCTGATCGACAAGGCGCATCTTGACCTTGGCGTGCCGGTTCTCGGCATCTGCTACGGCATGCAGCTGCTCACCCATGTGCTCGGCGGAGCAGTTGCAAAGTCGCAAAAACGGGAGTTCGGCAGGGCTGAACTGAATATTCATAAGGGCGCAAAACTGTTTGCCGGGATCGGCGAGGGGGCCTGCAAGACGATCGTCTGGATGAGCCACGGCGACCGGATCGAGAAAATGCCAGTGGGCTTCTCGGCCATCGCGCATACGGACAATTCACCGACTGCCGCCATGATGGACGCGCAAGGCAGGTTTTTTGGTGTGCAGTTCCATCCTGAAGTTGCGCACACTCCGCAGGGGGTGCAGATCCTCAGAAACTTCATCTACACCATCTGCAAATGCGAGCCGACCTGGACCATGGCGTCCTTCGTGGACTATTCCGTGGGCGAGATCAGGAAGGCTGTCGGCGATAAGCAAGCGGTGTGCGGCCTCTCCGGCGGCGTGGATTCGTCCGTGGCCGCTGTGCTGGTGCACAAGGCCATCGGCAAGCAACTTACCTGTATTTTTGTGAACAACGGCGTGCTCAGAAAAGACGAGGCCGAGAAGGTGCAGCTTTCGTTCAAGGACATGGGCTTGAACCTCAAGTACGTCGACGCTTCGGCGGAGTTCCTTGGCAAATTCAAAGGGGTCGAGGACCCCGAGAAAAAACGGAAGATCATCGGCAATACCTTTATCGAGGTGTTCGAACGGGAGGCGCAGGCAGTGGGCGGCGCGGAGTTCCTGGTCCAGGGCACGCTGTATCCCGACGTGATCGAGAGCGTTTCGTTCAAAGGCCCGTCAGCGATCATCAAATCCCACCACAACGTGGGCGGGCTGCCGGAGAAGATGAAGTTGAAATTAGTGGAACCGCTTCGGGAATTATTTAAAGATGAAGTGCGCGCCATCGGCCGTGAGATGAAGATGCCCGACGACATCATCGACCGGCAGCCCTTCCCCGGGCCGGGTCTCGCGATCCGCATCCTGGGAGAGGTGACGGAGCCGAGGCTCCGGGTCCTGCGCGAGGCTGATGCAATCGTAATAGAGGAGATAAAGAAAGCCGGCCTGTATAAGGAGATCTGGCAGTCTTTTGCCGTACTGCTGCCGATCAAGACCGTGGGCGTTATGGGCGACGAGCGGACGTATGAGAATGTGATCGCCATCCGGGCTGTCACGAGCCAGGACGGCATGACCGCGGACTGGGCGAAGGTCCCTTATGAGCTCCTCGGGACCATGTCCAATCGCATTATTAACGAAGTAAAAGGCGTGAACCGGGTGGTTTTCGATATTTCGTCCAAGCCGCCGAGCACGATCGAATGGGAGTAGTTTCGCGGATTTCGAATGCGGAATAAAAACGAATGGAATCGTAGGGCAGCCCGCCGTGGCTGCCCTTTCTTGTTGGGATGTGTATGAACGGATTGGACCTGATGCTTGTCGTAATTTCCGCAGTTGCAGCCGGCCTCAATGGGAAAATCAGGATGCTTTTCAGGGACGGATCCAAGGCCGGTTCACAGCCGGGATTCCTGCGGCATAAGGCGAGAGTCAGCGCGGGGTTTCCCGTTCGAACGTCCCGCTCTTTCCACCCGACTTTTTTATGAGACGAACTTCGGCGATCGTCATTTCCCGGTCCACGGCCTTGCACATCTCGTAGACCGTGAGGCCTGCTACGGAAACGGCGGTCAACGCTTCCATCTCTACGCCGGTCCTGCCCGTTGACCTGACCGTGGCGCGGATACGCACGCAGGATCCCGCTTTGTCAGGCTCCAGCGCTATCTCAAGAGAGGACAGGGCAAGGGGATGGCAGAGGGGAATAAGCTCCGAGGTTTTCTTGGCCGCCATGATGCCCGCCAGGCGGGCTACGCCGAACACGTCCCCTTTGGCGACTTTGCCGTCAAGGATGAGCGAAAGCGTCCCGGGAAGCATCACCACGCGGCCTTCGGCAACAGCCTCGCGAGCGGTCTCGTTTTTCGCGGAGACATCCACCATGCGCGCGGCCCCTTGCTCATCGAAATGAGAGAGCTTTCCCGTCATTTTTCGTCCCTCGTCACGGCGCTCATCCCCCGATCTTCGACATGGTCCGCTGAAAGCGCCCGCGCGGCGTCTCGTCAAGGTAATGCCGTTCCGGCTTGATCTCGAGCGAAAGTCTCAGGAGCCGCTCCAGCTCGGAGTCGTCACAGCCGGCCCGGAGGGGGGACTTGATGTCGATCTCGGTGTCCGAAAGCAGGCAGGGCCTGATCTTTCCGTCCGCAGTAAGCCTCAGCCGCCTGCAAGAGTCGCAGAAGTGATGGGTAATCGGGCTGATGAAACCGATGACCCCGCGTGCGCCGGGGATCTGGAAGTTTGTCGACGGTCCGGCCGAGTGCCCTGAGGAAAGCGGGGCGAGCGGACCAAGCTCGCGTTCTATGATCGAGCGCGCCTCTGCAGAGGTCACACAGGCGTCACGGCTCCAGCGGTCGCTCGCGCCGATGGGCATGAACTCGATGAAACGGACATGGAACCGGCGCTTGAGCGTCAGCCGGGCGAAGTCCGCGATTTCGTCGTCGTTCATGCCTTTGACGGGAACCATGTTAAGCTTCAAGGGAAAGAACCCCAGTTCCTCTGCGCGGGAAATGCCGCGCCAGACCGATTCCCAGGAGTCGCTGCCGGTGATGCGGCTGAACTTTTGCGGCACGAGGGAGTCAAGGCTGATATTAAGCCGGGGCATACCGGCATGAACAAGCTGTTCCGCCATATCGGCGAGTAAAACTCCGTTCGTTGTCAGGCTGATGTCGTCCAGGCCGGCCACCTGTTTCAGTGCAGTGATGAAACTGACGATACCGCGTCTGACCAGGGGTTCTCCGCCGGTTACCCGGACGCGGGTGATCCCGAGAGCGACGGCAACGGAAACAACCCTGTGGATTTCCTCGTAGGTGAGGATGTCGGCATGAGACAGCATCTTCATGCCCGTCCGCGGTTTGCAGTAGACACAGGAAAGGTTGCACCGGTCGGTGACCGATATCCGCAGATAATCGATGCGCCGCTTATGCGGGTCAATGAGTGGCATGGGAAAACTTTACCACAGCAGGTAGGGGACTTCAAGCAAAATGGAAAACAAATTAAGGCCTTGACCAGTATGCGGAAATACCGGTATAATCATCTCACGAGCAATAGTGAAAGCGGAGTTCAGGCCAATTGGGAGTGCCGAGGACACCTATGCACAAGTTTACGAAAAGGAATTTGATGGGGCGCGGTAAGTCGTATCTGACGACAGCGGGGTCACAGTATCGCTTCATATTGTTCCTGATCCTGCTCCTGATCTCCTACACGGTCCTCCTGAGGGTGTTTCAAAAAATTGCGGAGATCGTCCAGCTGCCGATTTTTCTCCCCATCGCGTTGATCACACTCCTGGTATTTATC
>DAIDTZ010000136.1 GCA_027456925.1 Nitrospirota bacterium | reverse complement strand
ACTTTAGTACTAGCCAGATTATACAAATAATAATTTTTTATGTCAAGAACAATTTTACTAGTTTTAATAAGCAGTAATTGCTTTTTTAACAAATAGTTACCAAACATCATGTTTCAAAAAGTTGCAATTTAGCCGTCGAATGACACAAATTATTATGCAGTACCAGGACCTTTTCTAGATGGTGTCAAAAAGTTTATAAGGAGTGCAGCACGCTTTATCCTAAAAAGAGCATTTGGACACAGACTTCATCGTGAGCTCAGTCGAACGATAAGATCGGATAAACACTGATAAAGAAAGATAGAAAAAATCTTTGATGCTGAAAAAAGACTCACCGTTGTGGTGAAGTTACTTTCCAACTGGATGCTTTGTTTTATCAGCGAATATCTGCGTTCATCTGCATCCACTGCCGTTTTTAGGTTTAACGTTACGGCAACTGGATGAAGAGTAAGACTGATGCGGAGTGCGGGTGAAGGCGTGGGGAAATACGCGGGATATTGTCGTAAAAAAAGGCCGCTGGATATTTTCCAGCAGCCTTTGCTAAAGAGACATTTGTGAGCGCCTTGCGCGGGATCGTTCTTTTCTCCGATCAGGGCCTGTGCGTTCTGGGTTTAAAAGTCCGCGCCGCGCCTGTGGGATGAGAAGCAGGCGCAGCGCCACGGGGCGCGTTCGTCCCGCGCTGCGGCTGGGCTGAATGCGTTTTCGGGCGACCTGCATGACTTGCCTGCGCGCCACGCTGATCAGGCTTGGGCTGCGTCCTGCGGCGCTGCGGCTCCCTCGGCGGTCGGGCAAACTCTGCGTCGCGCGCAGTCGCTGCCTTTGCATAATCGACCCCCTTGAGCGTACGGCGTTCGATCTTGTCGCCGAGGACGCGCTCGATGCTCCTGACCAGGGGTTCATCTTCGCGGGTAACGAACGTGAACGCGTCTCCGGTATTGGCTGCTCGGCCGGTCCGGCCGATGCGGTGCGTATAAGCGGCGGTGGTGTCCGGGATATCGTAGTTGATGACGTGGGAAATCGAGGACACGTCGATGCCCCGTGCCGCGATGTCCGTTGCAACGAGGATCTGGTAGGAGCCGTCGCGGAACCCGTCAAGAGCGGCCTGGCGCTTGTTCTGCGACAAATTGCACTGGAGCGACGCTGCCTTGTAGCCCGCCTTCTCAAGCTGCTGCCCCACGCGCTTGGCCCGGTGCTTCGTGCGCGTGAAAATAAGGATCGATTCCGTGTCCGTATGTTTCAGCAGTTCCATAAGGAGTCCGGTCTTCAGGTGCTGCTCTACCGGGTACAGCGCGTGCGCCACGGTGTTGGCCGGGGCGGTATGGCCCACCTGGACCGTGACCGGATCACGGAGCACCTCATGGGCGAGTTTCCTGATATCATCGGCCATGGTCGCTGAGAACATGAGCGTCTGCCGTTTCACGGGCAGTTGCTTGATGATCCTCCGGATATCGGGCAGAAAGCCCATATCGAACATCCGGTCGGCCTCGTCCAGCACAAGCACTTCCAGGTTGGCGAAGTTGATCGTCTTTTGATTCATATGGTCGAGCAACCGGCCGGGGCAGGCCACGACGATGTCCACCCCTGCGCGCAGTTTCGTGATCTGCGGGTTGACGCTCACGCCTCCGTAGATCGTCATGCTCTTCAAGTGGGTCTTGCGGCCCAAATCGTTGATCGCACTGTGAATCTGCTCCGCCAGCTCGCGCGTGGGCGCGAGGATCAGCGCGCGGACCTTGTTGCGCGTGCCCGGGAGCAGCCGCTCCAGGATCGGCAGTACGAATGCCGCGGTCTTGCCCGTCCCGGTCTGGGCAAGGCCCATGACGTCGCGGCCCTCCATGACGGGAGGAATGGCCTGCCTTTGGATCGGTGTCGGTACCTGGTAGCCGAGCGCCTCGACGCCGGCCGCTATCTGCGGATGGAGCTTGAACAAACTAAAATTCACTAAGAACCCTTCTTTCTGTGCGACATCAGGTGAAGAACGCCGCCTCCCCTGTCGCTGGGAAAACAAACGCATAAACAAAAAAGCTATCAGGATTATCCCCAATAGCCCTTGGTCTATAAAAAATCAGGATGCTTCCGTATTCTCGCGGGGCCGGTTTCAACCCAACAACCGTCAGGTTGTTTGTCAGCCGCCGTCATCTACATTTATACAATACCACTAATGAAGGCCCCCTGTCAAAGATATTCCGGGGAAACATTGACAGATAGACGCTCGTCCTGTAACTGGTCGCCTGTTCAGACATCATATCTTGGCATAACGTAAAGACAAAAACAGCGTGGTCATCTACCGGGAAGGAAATACGCCTCGACCCTCCTCGAAGTACCAACTATCCTATCTCGCAACCCTGATCTTCCCCGGATCTCCCGAAGAAACTTTTCCGATCACAGCCCTCGTTTCCACACCCCGCGCGGCAAGCCCTGACAAGAGCGAATCAAGTTTGTCCGCTGCAACCGCGATCAGAAGCCCTCCTGATGTTTGCGCGTCGGCAAGGATGAGTTTCTCTTCCTCGGTGATGCCCTCGGCCCATGTTACCTTGTCGCTCACATAGCTCAGGTTCGCGCGCGAGCCGCCGGGAACGCTGAACTTTGCCAGGGCCCGCACGCCCTCGATAACCGGGATGTGCGACAGCGAGAGCTTCGCGCTCACACAGCTCGTGTGCAGCATTTCATGCAAATGGCCGAGCAGGCCGAACCCGGTTATGTCCGTGGCCCCTTTGACCCCGGCCTCGACCATGGCGTCTGACGCGGCTTTGTTCAGCGTTTTCATGTGACCCGTCGCCGTTGCGATCATGGTCTCCGAAGCCCCGCCCCGTTTGATGGCCGTGGAGATGATGCCGATGCCGAGCGGCTTGGTCAGGACAAGCATATCGCCGGCCCGGGCGCCGCTCTTGAGAATGATTTTCCCCGGATGCACGGTGCCCGTGACAGCCATGCCGTACTTCGGTTCCTTATCGTCGATGGAGTGGCCGCCGATAATGACCACGCCGGCTTCCTGCGCCTTTTCCGCTCCGCCGCGCATAATATCGCCGAGCAGTTCCAAAGGTCCATCCTTCGGGAACGCCACGAGATTCAAGGCCGTCAGCGGTTTTGCCCCCATGGCATAGATGTCGGAAAGCGCATTCGTCGCGGCAATCGCGCCGAAATCGGCTGCGTTGTCCACGATCGGCGTGAAGAAATCCACGGTCTGAACAATCGCGATCTCGTCGCTCAGCTGATAAACCCCGGCGTCGTCCTCCAGTCCCACAAGAACGCGCGGGTCCGTAACTTTCGGCAGGGTCTTGAGAATCTGGTCCAAAACCTTTGGACCCAGTTTGCAGGCTCAGCCGGCGCCGTGGCTGAGCGACGTCAGTTTGAGTTGTCCCGCACTATCCTTGTTTTCTGCCATACCAGTCACCTCCGGCACCTGAAACTAACTTAACAATACCTTGAGTTCCGCACTCAGTCAAATTGCAAATTCCTATAATGACGGAATTAATACATCGGAATATTCTATGTATCCCCGCCCCATTAACGGACAATTCACGGAGCTTGACATAAAATAGCGCCGCACACCTGGTACGATACTTATAGACCCCGCAACGCTGGACACCTTCCTGAAACTGGGATATACTCGTTCCAGAGAAATAATGCCGACGAATTTCCCGGAATCAAGGAGTGCTCATGGAGTTTTTCAGGCCTTTCCTCGTAACGCTCATCCCTCTCATGGTTGCACTCGATGCACCGGGGACCTTGCCGCTGTACGTGGGCATGACCGAAGGGGTGACAAAGCAGGAACGGAAGAAGATCGTCCGCCAGTCCATTGTCACCGCCTTTCTGGTGACCATCGGCTTTATCCTGCTCGGCCAGGCGATATTCAACGCCCTCGGCATCCTTGTCGCGGACTTCATGATCGCCGGGGGCGGGATCCTGCTGATCATCGCCGTCACCGACGTCGTTCGGGCAGGCGAACGAAAAATGGAGCGGAGCCCTGAATTCGGCGTAGTGCCGCTCGGAACCCCGCTCATTGCCGGGCCCGGCACGCTCACCACCGCTCTTGTCCTGGTGGGGGTAAACGGCTACATTCCCGTCATTCTCTCCCTCATCGTAAACCTGTTTTTTGCCTGGATTATTTTTTCCCAGTCGGAGAGGATCATCAAACTCATCGGCATCAGCGGTTCCCGGGCCTTTGCCAAAGTCGCCTCATTGATACTTGCCGCCTTTGCCGTTAAAATGATGAGAAGCGGCATCTTCAAGTTCATACAGGGGTGACTTAAGG
>DAIDTZ010000135.1 GCA_027456925.1 Nitrospirota bacterium | reverse complement strand
TATAAATCAATTCAGGAGGGACAATACGTTTATGACTGCCAACCGACCGCGCTACAACACCACAGTCACAACCGGGCTGGTGCTTTTCGCATTAAGCCTGCCGCTTTCAAAGAGTGCAGGAAATATCCTCCTCTTTCTCATTTATCTGTTCGTTATCGCAGGCGTCCTGCTGTATCGGGATGTCAAGGAATCAGTCGTTTCCAGCATCAAACAGCCGCTAACGCCGGCATTCTTTTTTATTTATCTTGCCGCGCTCGCCGGTGTTTTCTTATCCGAAAAATACGCAGCCGGCTTGAAAGCGACCAACCTGTTTTTGAGTCTGCCGGCGATCTATCTTATGGTATCGGTCCTGATCGACGCCGTGCCGGATGATGACAAGAGATACCGCTTCGCCGAATCACTCCTCGTGGCATTTCTGGTCGGGCTCCTGTTCCTGAACCTGATCGGCGTCCTGACCTATCTCGGGATCATCGGCGACAAGAAATTCGTCCTTCCGCTTGCGCCCATGCACCTTCACTGGATCTGGTTTTCCAACATCAACGCCCTCGGCCTGTACACGGCTGCCGCTTTTCTGCTCTTTTCACGCCGCACGCTGACGACAAGGACCAAATGGTTCCTCATCGCTTTTATCGCCTTGGCCATTCTCGGTGTTCTTTTGTCCACGTCCCGGACTGCGTGGTTCGGCATCATGTTGACGTCGGTAATCATGGCCTTTCTTGTGAAGAAGAGCTGGAAGATTTTCCTGATAGCCGCACTCGGGACCGCTGCCGCCGGGGTAACCGCCTACCTCACCATTCCGTTTGTTGATGACCGAATTCACGCTATCGCAAGTGATATCTCGAACTTCTCAGCCGGAGTAACGGCGACCAGCATCGGCGAACGATTTCTCATGTGGAAAGCCGCAATTCTGATGTTTCTCTCCAACCCGCTGATGGGCGTCGGCACCGGCAATTACGTCCCTGCCATGACCGCTTATGTAAGCGCGGGAAGGTTTCCGGAAGTGCTTCTCCAGTATAACCAGCCGCATAATATCTATTTTTTTGCTCTTGCGACGAACGGTTTGCTGGGGCTTGCCGCGCTGCTTTATTTATTTTACCGGGTTTTTACACTGGCTTTGCCGGTACTTTGGCAGGGTGAAGGAACGAGGGAAAGGTTGTTCGCGTTTATTGCTGTCGCGACTGCAATACATTATATGATAGCGGGGCTTACCGATTCTTTCTTCAATATTCAGATACTCCGGTATGCCTTTATTTTCATGATGGGAGTATGCGTGAGGAAATCAGTGACGCCGGTGCGCGGCTCATAACTCGTTGTTGATTGCAATTATGGCCCCTGAGCTGTGAGCCACGCCTAAGCGCGGCAGGCGTTCTTCTTTTCCCATTCCCAGGCTGTATTGATGATCAGATGAAGGTCATCATAACGCGGCTGCCAGTTTAATGTTCGCTTGATTTTCGAATTGTCCGCCACGAGGACCGGCGGATCGCCTTCGCGCCGTCCTGCTTCTTTTACCGGAAAGTTGATGCCGGTAACCGCGCGGGCTGCGTTCACGACTTCGCGGACCGAATACCCGTGGCCGTAGCCGCAATTGAATACGTCGCTTTTCCCGTCCGAAAAAAGATATTCCAGCGCCTTGACATGAGCGTCCGCTAAATCCGTCACGTGGATGTAATCCCTGATGCAGGTGCCGTCGGGAGTGGGATAGTCAGTCCCGTGAATGGCCAGACTCTCCCGTTCTCCCTTTGCTGCCTTCAGGATGAGGGGGATCAAGTGCGTCTCAGGGTCGTGCCGTTCGCCGATCCGGTTCAGCGGGTCAGCCCCCGCGGCGTTAAAATATCTGAGGGATACATATCGAAAATCCCCGGCATGCGAGACGTCTTCAAGGATCTTTTCCACAAAGGCTTTTGAAGAGCCGTAGGGATTGATGGGATGCAGTGTCTGGTCCTCGGTGATCGGCACGCGTTCGGGGTTCCCGTACACAGCGGCAGTTGAAGAAAAAATGAAATGCTTGATCCCTTCCTTTGTCACGGCCTCCAGAAGGCCGAGGGCATTCATGGTGTTATTGCGGTAATAGGAGAGCGGTTCCCGTACCGACTCCCCGACCTGAATAAAGGCGGCAAAATGCATTACGGCGTCGGGCTGGAAGTCATGCAGCGTCGATCCTAAAAGCTGCGCATCTCCCAGGTCGCCGACCACCAGCTTGCCGGCTACCAGGGCATCAGCATGGCCCGTCGAAAGGTTGTCGTATACCAGAATGTCAAAGCCCTTTTCAGCAAGCGCAGCAACCATGTGACTTCCGATGTAGCCGGCCCCGCCGGTGACAAATATTCTCATGTGATGAGCCAGCTCCTCTTTTTTGTGTTCGACGTTCCAGCGGCATGCAGCCGGGAATTAATAGGCGCCTTCTTTTTTGATGACGACGCATAAGGTTTTAAAAAGAATGGTGATGTCGAGCCATACCGACCAGTTGAGCACATACCAGGTGTCCAATCTCACCCGCTTATCGTAATCTATGGTATTTCTTCCGCTTACCTGCCACAACCCGCTGATTCCCGGACGCACCAGGTTGTAATAAGCAGCGTCCTCTTTATAATATTTCGTGATTTCCTCCAGGAGGACGGGGCGCGGCCCAACGAGGCTCATCTCTCCCTTCAGCACGTTGAAGATCTGCGGGAGTTCGTCAAGAGATGTCCTTCTTAAGAAATTTCCCATGACGGTTATGCGGGGATCATTCCTCAATTTGAAATACGTTTCCCATTCCTGGCGGGAGTCGGGATCTGCACTGAGGATCTGTTCCAGCCGTTCCCGGGAATCCAGATACATGCTTCGAAACTTGTACACGCCGAACGGTTTTCCCGACCTGCCAATTCTCGTATGGCGGTAAAAGACCGGTCCGCGGGAGTCGAGCTTGATCAGGAGCCCGAGTATCCCGATAATGAGCAGAAGCAGCGGCAAAAAAACGACCGAGACCGTCAAATCGAATGTTCTTTTGATGAGCCGGTTATAGGGCGATTTCAGGTTGTTGTTGATTTTCAGGAGGAACAGCTGCTGGACGAAGAGATGATACAGCTCGGTATTCGTGAGCGCGACTCCCTTGATATCGGGAACGAGAAGAACGGATTTCGTATACTTCTGGATCTCACTCGTCAGTTCCGACAGTTTCTTGTTCGAAAGGGAGGGGATGGCGATAATGATGGTTGATACGTTGAGGCGCTGGACGAATTTTTTAAAGTGGCGGACTTTTCCGAAAATCCTGTACATTGTCCCGTCCACGTTTACCTGCGTGCCGATCTGCTCATCATCATCGAGAAAACCTATGACGTTATATCCCAGATGAATATCGGAGGCTATTCCTTTTGCCGTTCCCCTGCCTGCTGCGCCTGCTCCGATAATAATAACGTTGTCTTGCCAGAGCTTGATGCGATAGAGGAACTTTTTACCCGCCAGACGGAAAAGAGGATAGATAAAAAGGCTCCAACACCACAGGAAAATGATGGTCAACCGCGATATTTTGTCCGACATTTTTCCGAGAGTGACGATGGCGAGAATTGCAATCGTTGACACGGACAGCGCCTTGAGGACCTCTCTCGTTTCATCCCAGAAGGGAAGTTTCTTGTAATAGAGACGTTCATAAGCAATAAAAGAGATGAAGATGGCCGGCAGCCACCAGATATGAAGAAAATAGGGGAGTGATAATTGAAACGGGGCGATCCGGGAAGACAGCAGATCCACTGCGGCCCTCGAGTAGTAAGCTGCGAGCAGGGAACAGTAAAATGCCGCAATGTCAAGGAGCAGGAGTGCTGCGACTTTGATGCTGTTTCTCACATTTCCTGTCAAGAATTACCCCTGGTATCACTAGCAGACATTTGAACTGAGCTCGTGGAGCGCGTCCCTTACGCACGACACGGACACTCCGGATTTCCTGCGAGGGACCGGCATTATTATTGTAGTGTAAGATATTATAATTCTTCTTAAAATGCAAGATGAAATCGAATTACACCTGTTGTTGACCCGTGGTTCACGCTTTTTTCAACTCGATGCAGCCCCGTGCTGGTGGTAAAGCAGTAAGGTATCCTTCAGGTGCCTTGAGCAGCGTCTTGCAGGGGAATTTATAAATTGACAGCAAGAGAAAAGGCCGGTATAATTAACTAACCTGAAGGAGGGGATTTCCCATGTTTGAAGGTCTGTTTCAGCCGCTGCATTTGATCTTGATTTTGGTAATTGTCCTTATCGTCTTCGGTCCCGGGAAACTGCCGGAACTCGGAGAGGGACTCGGAAAGAGCATCAAAGCTTTTAAAAAGGCGATGAAAGAAGAGCAGACGGCAACGCCTCTGGAACACAAGGACGAAAAAAAGGCGTAGCGCCATGCTCCTTGTCCATTCCCTATTAAAGTCTGGATAGTCGGCTTATCGAAAACACGGGTTGAGGCTTATCCCTTAATCCGTGTTTTTTTGTGTCGCTTCGCCTTGCTGGCAAGCGAAAACTCTATTAAACTTCGATAGGAATTCGGTACGCCCCGACAGCCGATCGTCCACGGTCTTATCCCATTATGCCTGACAAGGTATCCCCCTCAAAAGGAATTATTAAGTCACTCGGCCTGGTCTTCGGCGATATCGGCACGAGCCCGATCTATACGCTCACGGTCATTATTCTCCTGACCAAGCCGACGGTGGAAAACGTGATCGGCGTGCTTTCGCTCATCGTCTGGACGCTCATCATCCTCGTGACCGTTGAGTACGCCTGGCTTGCAATGAGCCTGGGCAAGCGCGGCGAGGGCGGGACCATCGTGCTCCGGGAGATTCTGGTGCCGCTGCTGAAGACAAGCAGGCAGGTGGCGCTGGTCACGCTGCTGTCGTTTATCGGCATTTCACTCATCATCGGCGACGGCGTTATCACTCCTGCCATCAGTATCCTCTCCGCCGTGGAGGGCTTGCTCCTGATCAAGGGGCTGGAGGGGATGAACCAGAATTTTCTCGTCGTGATTGCCGGGGCTATTGCCATACTGCTCTTCTCGATACAAAAGAAGGGAACGGAGCGCGTCGCGGGGGCTTTTGGCCCGCTGATGCTGGTGTGGTTCGGCACATTGACGGTTTCAGGACTGGCCTCCATCATCCAGGTCCCTGCCGTGATCAAGGCAATCAATCCTTATTATGCCTTTGCCTTTCTGTTTAACAACGGGATCACCGGGTTCTTCGTGCTCTCCGAGGTCATCCTTTGCGCAACAGGAGGCGAAGCGCTTTACGCCGACATGGGGCATCTCGGCCGGGAACCCATCGTCCGGGCCTGGTACTTTGTCTTTGCCGCCCTGGTGCTCAATTATCTCGGTCAGGGAGCCTTTCTCATTCAGCATCCCGATGCCAAGAACGTGCTGTTTGAAATGGTCTACCATCAGGCGCGGTTCCTCTATATCCCGTTCCTGGTCCTCTCCATCATTGCCACGGTCATTGCGTCGCAAGCCATGATCAGCGGCATGTTCTCGATCGTGTACCAGGGCATCACGACGAGGATCATGCCTATGTTCAAGGTCGATTACACTTCGGAAGAACGGCATTCCCAGATATACATCGGGTTCGTGAACTGGTTCCTGCTGTTCTGCGTTCTTTACATTATCAAGGAATTCCGGGAATCGAGCAAACTGGCGGCCGCCTACGGTCTGGCCGTCACCGGCACCATGACCCTTACCGGCGTATTCATGACGTGGATCTTCAAACTCAGAAAACAGTACGGCCACGCAGCGGTTTCGCTCCTCGTGACCATCGTTACCTTTATCTTCCTCTTGTCCAACACCTATAAGATCCCCCACGGCGGCTACTGGTCCATCATCATTGCCGCTATACCTTTTTCGATCATCATGCTCTATCGTGTGGGGCAGCGCAGGCTGTATAATGCGCTCCAGCCGCTGGCAATCGATGTATTCCTTCTCAGCTACAATCAGATCTATCAACGGGCGAACAAAATCAGCGGCACGGCGCTCTATTTTGCCAAGGACGCAAAAGAAATACCGCCGTACATCGTCCACACCATGTTCAAGAACAATATCCTCTATGATGACAACATCATCGTATCGATCGTCAAGCGGGAGGATCCCTTCGGCGTTACCGGGTATTTCAAGGGGGAGCTTGCACCGGGCCTCCGCTCCTTCGAGATCCAGATGGGGTACATGGAGGTGCCTGATGTGGAGGAAATCCTGCGCGAGGCGGGGATCCAGGAGAAAACCATCTTCTACGGCGTCGAGGATATTCTGCCGAGCAATATCATCTGGCAGATATTCTCGTTGATCAAGCGGATGACCCCGAATATCGTTCAGTTCTATAAACTGCCGTACAACAAGCTCCATGGCGTGGTGACGAGGGTGGAAATTTAAAATAAGGGTCGTTTTCCCGCAGAATAAGCAAACGGCCAAGCTCGGTATTGTCGCAGCGGAAGAGTGTCAACAGGCATTCAGGGGATGGGAGGGCTTATAACGGCAGTTTCGTCGTCTCTTCGATTGCAGGCTCGGCCTCGGCGCCGGACAATGACTGCAAGCGGACCCCGAACTTTTCCAGTCTCTTGTCCGCATCATCGTACTTCGCTTTCGTATTCGTCAGATGTTTTCCCACCAGTTAAAAGTCAGCCCGAAATTTATCAAAATCGCCGGACAGCCTCGCCAGATTTTTCAGTATCTCCTGCGCCTGCTTTTCCACGTGCATGCCTTTTAAGCCGAGCAGGATGGTCTGGAGATAGGCGTAAAAGCTGTTCGGCGAGACCGGGATCACGCGCTTCGTAAACGCATAATTGAGGAGCGCTTTGTCGGTATCCACGGCCTCGTCCTTGATGATGAGCTCGTAGTACACGTTCTCAGCCGGGATGTACATGAGCGCGAAGTCGAAGGTGCCTTCATCGGGCAGGATGTACTTGCCGGCAATGGCGTCGACATGCTTTTTCACGTCGCTGATAAACTTCCTTTTTGCTGTTTTTCGCTCTTCCTCCGTTGCCGTTTCGACAACGCGCCGGAAATTCTCGAGCGGGAACTTCGAGTCGATCGGCACGAGGTTGCTGCCCAGTTTGATAACGGCGTCTACGGCCTCGCCGCTCTTGAACCGGTGCTGCAGGGCGTAGTGCGCAGGCGGAAAAATCTGGGCCAGGAGGTCGCCGAGGAACAGCTCCCCGAGCCCTCCTCTGAGCTTGGGCGAGCGCAGGATCTCCTGCAGGCTTGCAATGTCCTTGCCCACATCGAATACCTTCTTCGTGGCTTCAGAAAGGCTGCCGAGCCCCTTGCTGACCTCCTGGACCACGCGCGCCGCGTTGTCGAGCCGGGTATTCAGATCTCCTGTGGACTTCTGGAGCTGTTGCGTCACCTGGTTGAGCTGGGAATTTACCTGGAGCGTGATCTGCCCCAACTGGTGATTCACGGTTTCCTGACTCCTCTGCATGGACTCGGTCAGCTGCCCGCGGAGGGACTGTACTTCCTGCTGGAGCAGGTTGACGGACGGGTCGATTGCCTTTTTCTGCGACTGGAGTACGAGCCACAGGAGGATGAGGACGACAGCGGCAAGGAGTATGAGGATGGCGATTTGCATTTTTAAATCCCGATGGGGAGACGCGGTGACGCGGTGACGCGGAGAGAGATCGTCAAAAGGGTTTGCTGTTGCCTCCGTTTTTCCGTGTCCCCGCGTCCCCGTGTCTGCATTACTTTATTGCCAGCATTCGATCCAGCGCACGCTTGGCCGGGATACGGATGTCCTCGGGGACTTTGATCACGTGTTCCCGTTTTTCCAGCGCATGGAGCACGCTTTCGAGCTTTGTCCGCTTCATGTTCGGGCAGACCATTTCCTTGTTC
>DAIDTZ010000134.1 GCA_027456925.1 Nitrospirota bacterium | reverse complement strand
ACTCTCAACATGTGGCACAATGATTCCGCTTGCGCCCGTATCCAACGCCCTCAACACGCCGGCTTCCTCATTATGGGAAACACGGATGATCGCCTCGCAGTTATCTGCTTCCGCAGCCATCACCATGCGTTGTGCAAGTGCATAGTCCATGGGACCGTGTTCCATGTCGATCAATACGAAATCCAAGCCTGCTTTCGCCAGGACATTTATCACTTCCGGCGACGGAAGCACACACCACGTTCCATACACGCAGGAACCATTTTGCAAACGTTTTTTCAGATTCATAACGGCATTCCTTTCCGCAACAAGCTTAGGAAAGCATTTTGCGGTAATATTTTACATGCGTCGTCGGAGTGATGATGGCAAAGGGTACGGACTTGTCCTGTAAGAAAAGGTTGACCCTCTCCAGCTCTTCCGCGAGCATGGTATACCGGTACGAAGCGACTTCTTTATTGTCCGGTGTGTCGTTCTCATTGTAGAAGTAGACCATTTTTTTATTCAGCTCGTCGACATAGCCGTCCATGCCGACAGTGAGGATCTCGGATGCACCCATCAGGTATGCACACAGGATCGAGGATACGGCTACGTTCAGATTGCAGCATTTTTGGGTAGTTCCCACAACCGGTGGTATGCTCCGATCGCTCACCGTATCGACATCGAAATAACACCGGTCTCCCTCATAGTTTTCGTCAATGATCGTCCTGCCGAAGAAAGACGGGACCAGCAGAACGCTCTGCTTGCTGACGAATTGGACATATTTCAAGAACCGCTTGCGACTCACGAACAGGTGATAATCAGGAGTGATCGTGTTCTGAAGATAATTCACCCCGATGGTCACGCATCCTTCATCGGCGATAAGGTTCTGGATCTTGCTCTTATAGGCCAGGAGCGAAGGGCCGTTTGCGATAATGATGAACTTCTTCCTCACATGTTTGTTCCGTAAGGCAAAATCACCCACCCTGAATGCGTCTGACGCGGGGATAATCTTGAGCTGATCCTGAACCTCCTGACAGGCGACGCTTGCCGATTCTTCTTTCAGCGGTTTATAAAACCTCGAGTCGAGGGTTTCGTCCAATTTTGCAGCGGAGTACGATATTGGGCACTTTTCCTTGATAGCATCCAGGGCATTCCATATTTCATCGACGGTATAATTGCGTCTGTCAAAGAGATCGTCGACGTAGTAGGGGTGGATATTCTTGAGCCCCCCGAGAAGGGACTTTATCTTATATCCCCAATCGAGATCCTTAAAGAGCTGTTCATAATACCGCTCGATGACGGCAAGGTAGGGAATCGGGTTGTACTGTGCATGACCGCTTTTTTCCAAATAGCCCACCAGCACTTCTATAGGAAGATTTCCCGACCCTCTGCCCATGCCGTAAATCGAAGCATCAACATGAGTTGCCCCCTCTTCGATGGCTTTCAGGGTATTGGCAAAGGCCAGTTGAAGGTTGTTGTGGGGATGAAAACCTATTCGGGAGAAGCCGATATCCCGTAACGTTCTGAGGTGTCCGGGAATGTCGGCAGGTAGAAAGGAGCCGAAACTGTCTGCAAAATAGACGGCCTCCAGTATCTCCTTGGCATTCCACTTCCGCAGGACATCGAGCTGGCGCCCAGTGATCTCCGAAGCGGCCATCAGATTCAAGAAAACCTCATATCCTTTCCCATGGAGCGCCTCTACAAGGCCGATCGCCTTCTCCAGCTCATATGGATAGGCAGCAATGCGAACTGCGTGGATTGGCGTATGTTCGGGTTTGCAGTCGGAAAACAGACTGCTGTCGCTTTTCCCGGCATCGATCATCACAGTCGGCTTGCATTTTCCCGAGGGAGGCACAAGCCCGAGGAGAAAGTGGTCGCGACAATATCCAAAGTCCCCCAGGTTCTTCACCGTGTCGGCGTTCCGGTACCCGAACTCGAAATAGTCGATGCCCGCCTTCAGGGCCGCATAATAAGACGCCTTCACGCAGAAGGTGCAGAATTTCCATTTATTCAGGTGTCCGCCATCGCGGATAGTGCAGTCGAGTATTTTCATAAATTGCTCCTAGTTAATCCTGCACGATCGACAACGATCCCATTGTCATCGATACATAGGGTGTATATTTTCTCAGCTCGTCGAGCCCGATCTGGCCTGATGCGATACCGATCCCCGCTTTGAGATCGCTTTTCTTGGCCATGATGAGGTCCATCGGAGCATCGCCTATACAGATCGATTCTTCCGGGGCAAGGCCGAGTATGTGCAATGCCTTCTGCGCCGGTTTCCCGGTGATCTTCGGCTCATCAGTCGACTCCTTGCCGATCACCGCATCGAAGTAGTGATCAATGTGCAAATGACGAAGCGCGGCTTCCGTATTCGCGATCGTATCGGTTGTTACAATAGCCGTTTTAATAGAATGCTCTTTTAACGATGCCAGCAACTTCAGCACCGAGGGAAGCAATTCTATATACTCAAAGAGTTCAGCCAAAAACAGCTTATGTTCTTTTACAAAAAGATCTGAAAGGATCTCTGGAGTCGACGGGATACCCTGTTGTGCGAGAAAAGCATCAACCGTATGTATCACCTCTTCACGACTCACCAAGGCAATCGGGCCTTCAGGACGAAGCTTCCGTGCGGTCAGGGAATACCCCATCGCGTTGCATAAATCGGGATAGAGATCACTCCTCTGCGAGAAATAGTGAATGATCGCGTGCGCCCTTCTCTCGATGATCCTGCCCCAGTAGAGGTGGCTATCGATCAACGTCCCATCTTTGTCAAAAAGCACCCCGTTAACGCCGCTTACCTTCCAGACATCTGTTTGTATGGTTATCATAGATACGTTATCAGCCCATGTACTTCAGCGTTTTATCCACCAGCCCCTTTGCGATTTCGAGGGCCGCATCGAACACCTTCGGGTTATCGAGAAAGTCTGCACGCTCAATATGCGTACGAACGATCATCCTGGCATAGGAGCCCAGAGCAACGCCGTGGGCACGAATGCCGAACATTTTTGCGAGTTCGGCCGTCGTTGAATTCGTGCCGCCGGAGAGCATGAGAAATACCGGCAAGTTCGCCCGCTCCACGATCTGAGCCGTGGCAAGAGCTTGAAGCGTCGTTTCGTATTTATCGTCGCACCCGCTCATCGGAGCCCCATCGGCTTGAATGACTGTCGAAAAGTCAGCGCGATTCGCAATCATGCGTTTGATCCGTCGTATTAACTGTACATCGCCGACACGCGATCGGTCAATGCACAAGCTCAACGGCCCGCGAAAAATGCTTTCAATGGTGCGCCCCTGTTCCACGGCCCCCTCCTCGTCATCGGTGACAGCGTGGAGCTCGATAGAATGGATGCCGAGTTTCGTCAGCGGCGGCAATACTTCCTCAAGCGGCTTGTTCTGAGAGTAGGCAGTGATCGCCTCGGCAGAACACTCAGGGATGCAGGCCCCGCAACCGATGCACCGAACGGTATTGACGGAATACCTCCCCTCGTTCAGGAGAACTGCTCTATGAATACATACTTCCATGCACCTGTTGCATGCAATACACTTTTCCTCGTCAATTCGTGCTTTACTGACGTGAGGATCTCCCTTGATACCGACACTGACGTTTAAAAAATAATTTGCACGTTCCGCAGCAGGAATCACCCGTTCTAAACCGCGCCGGGCCGCATCAACCACGTCAGCTCTCGCAGACAGATCAAAATACCGTGCGCCCGCTTTGGAATATAAGGCAACGAGTTTCTCAACTTCTATCACGTCCTCGTTTCCGGCACCGCAGACAAGTTTGAAACACTGTCTGCTTTTCAATAGGTCTGAAAGCATAACCATCCTCCACAATACGGGAACCCATCTCCGTCTTTGTTATATCGCTCCAGTCATTTCCTCTGGCGCTTTTTGACAAAAATGCAGACGTTTTGAACGATGTACTCCAGCATCCCCTCGGTCATCCCCGGATAAACGCCGACCCAGAAGGTATCGCGCATGATGCGGTCGGTATTCACCAGATCGCCGACTACCCTGAAACCTTTACCTTCCTGCCTCATTTCGTCGAAGCAGGGATGCTTTATGAGATTCCCGGCAAACAGCATCCGGGTCTGTATCCCGTTCTTTTCGAGATGGGACACGATCTCATCACGGGTCACGCCGGACTTGTCTTTAACGGTCAACAAAAAACCGAACCAGCTGGGATCGGAGTTTTGGGTCGGCTCGGGCAGGACAAACGTATCCGATAGGCCTTCCAAGCCGTCACGCAGCGTTTTCCAGTTCCTTTTCCTCGCCTCGATGAATTGAGGCAGCTTTTCGAGTTGAGCGCACCCGATCGCGGCCTGCATGTCCGTTACTTTGAGATTGTACCCGAAGTGCGAGTAAACATATTTATGATCATAGCCTTTGGGGAGCGCTCCGAACTGCTGGGTAAACCGCTGCTTGCAGGTGTTATCATGGCCCGAGGGACACCAGCAATCCCTTCCCCAGTCCCGGAAGGATTCTACTAGGCGTTTGAGCAGACCGTCGTTTGTATACACCGAGCCGCCCTCTCCCATGGTCATGTGGTGCGGGGGGTAAAAGCTGGATGTCCCGATATGTCCGATAGTGCCGGTATATTTCCATTCACCCTTGTAGTT
>DAIDTZ010000133.1 GCA_027456925.1 Nitrospirota bacterium | reverse complement strand
CAATCACTTGAAACGCCATGAATAGAACGGGGCGGGGCGGAATGCCAAGGCTCAGGAGCAGCAAAGAGATGATTGAATACCGGCAAACCCACTGGACCATCGTCAGGGCCATGGTCAGACCAAAAACCGCTTTCCCGTTTTGCGCGATGCTTTGGTACGTTTCCACAAACTGACCGAGTGAAGTCTTGATGCGGGTCTCGATCGTGCGCACTACGGGAAACCGATCCGGAGTTGCAGCGAAACGATGACGCGCCAAGAGCATCCCCGCACAGAGAAGAAGGCCGGCGAGTAGCGGGAACATCCAGAATGACGGATAATTGAATCCGTTTATTGCGTTCTTCACGACGGACAAATCCCATGCTTTGGATACCGTGAGAGCAACGGGAACCATAACGAGAAAAAATACCGAGTCTTCAAAAATTTCCAGAACAGAAAGAGATAATGCTTTCCCGCCTGAAAATCCTTGCTGCATCAGCATCCATATTTTGACCGGCCCCCCGCCGACCAGGGGAGGGCTTACCGCGGCCCCGAGTTCCGCCCCTAGTGCAATATTGAACATGTCGCGATATCGCACAGCCTTACCAAGAAACCTGCTCCAAAGGAACATCCTGAGCGATCCCGTAAACCAGGGAACGACGCTCAGGAAGAGCGCAATGCAGAAATATGCGGGCGAAAATTGCCTGACGGCCCCAAACATCTCATGATCGGTGAAGACGAATAAAAAGATGATGTTCCCGGCTACCCCGATTGGGATGAGAAGGAACAATTTGTTCAACAACGAAGGAATTCGCTTTGCCTGGTCCGGCATCGACGATGCGCACGTGTTTTCGTTTCCCGTGATCTCAGGCGCAGGTTGCATGCCGCTCCCGGTCCAGGGCCTCATGATAGGCCAGGAATTGGCGGCAACCATCCTTCCCGAGGTACCGGTCCAGCATCCGCGGCTCGGTCTTCATCAGGTCGACCATGATCAGGCCGTCCAGAACATTTCCAAAGGCCGGGTCCACATTGAAACCCGCGATCATGCCGCCGAGTTTGAGATACTGCTTCAGCAGGACCGGGACCCCCTTTCGGTCTTTTTCCACGCAGGATACCAGGTCCGACAGGTCATCGACATCGTCCTTCAGGAGATGGGCAACGGCATCGATGTCCCAGCCCTTAAGGGGTTTCGACTGAAGCGGCTTTCTCGCCTTCACGAACCCGGCCATCTCATCCTGGTACCTGACTTTTTTCAGGTAGCCTACCATGAGCTGTTTCGACAAGGCATGGTATTCGTCGGTGATGCTCACCGGTCCGAACAATGTTTTATACTGCGGGTTATCGACAACGAACCTGCCGATTCCTTTCCACAGGAGCAGGAGCGGGGCAAAAGATTTCTGATATTCGAGCCGTATAAACGAGCGCCCCATTTCCAGGGCCGGGCCGAGCCGGGCAAACAATGTCGGTTGGTAACGGAAGAGGGTGTTCGTATAAAGCCCGCGTGCGCCTTGCTTTTTCAATATTTCGTCGGTCCTGCCGAGACGGTAGGCGCCGACCACTTGATTCTTTTCACGGTTCCAGATGAACAAGTGCATATAGGTATGGTCGAACCGGTCGATGTCAGCCGCTTTACCGGTCCCCTCCCCTACGGCGCGGAAGGTGATCTCGCGCAACCTGCCGATCTCAAGCAGGATATGAGGGATCTGATCGGCTGTAGCCTGGATCACGAGATGCTCGTTGTTTTCGAGGAGTATCTGGCTCGCCGGCAATTTACTGATTTCATCCGCCATCACCTCTTCGTTCTGAGGCGGCATGATCGCGCCAGAGGCGTCCCGTTTTGCCTTGTGCATAAAGGCCGCAATGCCCTGGACCTTCGGCCGGGCGCCGCGGTGCTCCAGGATATACGTGCGAAGCCTCAAATAAGCCGTCAGATCAGCATCATGTTCAAACGACGCGAGCTTCTTGAACGAAATGACGTCTCCGACGCGCATTTGAATCTCTTTCTGTCCCTTGTTCAGCAGCTCATTCGGCAGCATCGCCGTGCGCAGGATCGGATGGACCATGCCCGCCATATGAAAGGCCGCGCTGTTCGTTCCCTGGAAGAACATGGGAAGCACCGGCGCACCGGTCTTTCGGATGATAAGGGCGACGCTATGGCTCCAGTCAGGATCAGTGATCGTGCCTTTCTGCAAATCGAAATAAGAGACCGCGCCCGCGGGAAAGACCACAAGCATCCCGCCGTTCTGCACCCACTGAATGGATTCCCTGATAGGTTTGATGTTGTCGCGAATTGATTTCGTTCCTTTGAAGGGGTTTACGGTGATCAGTAAATCCCGAATATCCGGAATTGCGTTCAGCAGGTAATTGGCCATGAACTTGACATCGCCTCGTATCTTCCGGAGGACCGATGCCAGAATGGCGGTTTCGATGCCTCCGAAAGGATGGTTCGCCACGACGATCACGGGACCTTTGATCGCCGCAATCCGGGCAAAGTCCTCTTCCGCAAGATCATAGAATACGCCAAGCTCTCCCAGCATCTTATCGGGGAACGGCCGGTTGTCATCGAGCTTGCTCACCGCATCATAGATCTTGTTCAATCGGGGGAAAGCCAGGACATGTTCTATGGGCCCTTTGACCAGGGAAAACAGCTTGTTCTGCAGCGGGTGCTTGAAATCGATGTTCAGGTTAAAGACCCTGTTTGGTTCCATTTGATTCATCATGCCTCCTTAAAATCAGTTCATAGTTCAGAGTTCATAGTAAAATCATGCCCTCCGCACTTTTAACACTCTGTTACTATGTACTCTGTGCTTTTTTTCGCACTCCGAACTTTGAACTCTGAACTTTGGACTCTGTGCTATGCTACCCGGGCCCGAATGCTGTCAGTAATGCGATAGCCCCAGGACCATACTCCGGTTTCAGGGCAGGGGGACAACCGTGAATCCTGTCCTATAAAATACCGGTTTCCCCGCCAAACTACCGTTGAACTCAGGAGCGGCACAAACCACAGAATTCCGATCAGAATGTCCTTGATCGGAGACAGGAGGTAGATGAGTGACGATTGTTTATGGTTGTACGTGACTACTGCCGATGAT
>DAIDTZ010000132.1 GCA_027456925.1 Nitrospirota bacterium | reverse complement strand
TCGGTTGAGAGGGGCACGGGCGAAGAACCGCCCGGCCCCTCAGCCGAGCCGCTAAAGAGTGACTATTTCTTCCCATTGCCCTGTTTCCTCATCCTTGGGAAGCCATGACAGACTCGAACTTTCATTCTGTTTAAACGCATCCTTGAAAACGGCCTCAGTAAAAATATCTTCGGAGATTTCTTGAAATAGAAATACTGCGCAACATGGAGGACAAAAATAAACAGCATGACAAAAACGGTTATTTGCTTTGTGATTTACACCGTAATGGTAATCTTGGCCTCTCAGCCCGCGTCGGCATGCCAGGTGGACGATTTTTACATTATGAAGCACAAGAAGGGGAAGATGCTGTACACGACGGACCAACAGTGCTATTTGACCGAGGAGCGGCAGCCGGCGCGATGAACGCCGTGAGGTCCGAAGTTACTCTTATTTTTTGAAAGAAGGCAGGACAGCGTGGCCAATACAACGGATGCCTACAGTGATGACAACAGCACGCGACAAGCACTCGAGAACGTCGATGCAGAGCGGACGCTCCATGAGATCTACGGTTTATTTTACGGGGTGCTGGCTGCTCCGAACGAAGCCCATTTCTCGAAATACCTGCCCCTGATCTTCGATGCTGAGACCTCGCCGGATGATGTTTCCGAGGAGGACGCCGAAGCTGTCGAGGACAACCTGTTGTCGCTCTGGAATTTCATTTCCCGATGGAAGCCCGATACGGACCCGTTTTACTTTCCCGAAGCGGACTATCCTGATGCGAAAGAGGGGCTGCTCAAACACCTGGTTGACACGGTATCGATGATCCAGTATTTCATCACCGGCCTGAACCTGGGCGGAACGGAAGAAGCCGATTTTTCCGAAGACGCCATAGATGCAATGCACGAGCTGGAGACGGCCTCGACACGGCTGCACAAGAACATCGCGTTGTGCGAGGCCCTGGGACCGAAGGAGCGGGTCGACGATCCGGAGACAACGGCTATGGTGGATGAACTCGAAGACATTGTTGCCGACTGCATCTCACGGGTGACGCTCGGGCTCAGGAAGGCCTGAGCTTGCGTTCAACTACCGACATTCCGGGAAACGGCAAAGTACTGCGCAGGACCATGCGAGACGACAAGAACTCACGAACAGTTTACTCAACGGAACACGGCCGCATGTGCCCTGATTGCGACAAGCCGCTTTTGCAGTGCTCCTGTGATCGCGGCAGCATTCCTTCCAGCAAAGACGGGATCGTCCGGGTGGGACGGGAAACAAAAGGGCGCAAGGGGAAAGGCGTGACGATCGTCACCGGCCTTTCCCTCGGTCTTGACGACCTCCGGGACCTCGCAAAGGGGCTCAAACAAAAATGCGGTTCCGGCGGCACGGTGAAGGCCGGCGTCATCGAAATCCAGGGCGAGCACCTGGACGCGGTTGCTTTAGAGTTGAAGGCCAAAGGGTATCGGGTCAAGATGATCGGCGGGTAGCTCAGGCGCGACTGCAGTTGTATAATATATATGAGAGGAGGAAATTATGACAATGTTCGTGCTTATAGCCACGATATTTGTTGCCGCGTACCTCTTTGCAGCAGTGACGTTCTACTACGGGTTTAAGAACTGGCATCCCATGTGCGGCGGCAAACCAGCGGCAGCCAAAGGGAAGGGAATCAAACTCACGTTTTTCTCCAAACAAGCCGATCGCAAGAAGTCATAGATCAACCGCAGGTAATGCGCTGCGGCCCCGGCTACACTCTCTACTCTTGCAGACAAGACAGCATTCTGAAGTGTGGAGTTTCTGCACTTTGCAATAATGTAATTTTCAACTTGTATTCTTTAATGATCTCGTAAAAAGTCCCAAGTGTTGTCATTGCGAGGAGCGGAGCGACGCGGCAATCTCGATTTATCAGGCAGATACGAACTACGAGATTGCTTCGCTACGCTCGCAAAGACGGCTTGTCTGACTTTTTACGAGTGCGTCTTTAATCAATATCGACACACCTTTCGCCTTAGGACATCCCCGTGAGACACCCTCGTCCCGCTGTTTCCGAAAAGCGGACATTTCTCTCTTGGGTTGACAGCCCAATCAGAATTATTGACATCTTTTTTTATAAGGAATATATTTGCATCGATTTTTCCATAATAGCGCGGCGGACAATTACTCGGTATCGATCATGAAATGCGGCGGCAGTCGCCAGGGACGCTCCGGTTCCGATCAAAGGGATGATCCTCATTATCGTCTCTGCAAAACCCCTGGGAAATTTCCTATGGAAAATTGAGCGTTGTTTTGGTAATATGTTCCCTCACGACGTTGACCGGAGGAACGATGGGACTATTTGATCGCGCACTGAATTTATTGAGGAGCAACGAGGAGAAAGCGCCCGCTCAGAAGCCGGGCAGGAACGATGCCTGCTGGTGCGGCAGCGGGAAGAAGTATAAAAAGTGCCATCTCCCCGAAGACGAGGAGAAAGCGGCAAAGGCCTGCTCGCTCAACTGCGGCCCCACGTGAAGCTCTTCCTGAGCTGAGTTCAGCTCCCGTCGAACCATTCAACCTGAAAATGGCATTTGACACCGATCAAATCTGATACGAGTCGGATAAGGTTGGATTTTTCTTCAAATAGTTAGTAGTTCACCAAAGAGTTGATTGCCTTGCTTTCGAATTTAACCGCCTAGATCACGAGTTAATCCGCTTCTTCTGTGTCTAAGTGTTTTTTCTATGTTCAAAATACCCAACGACCTGCAAGTCCTTTGACCGCAGTTCACCTGCCCCCTTTGCCTTTCAACAAAAGCATTCTCCCGGTCCACCTCTGCTCGCATCAATAATTAATTACAAATCAACATATAAGGCCGGTCTTGGGGATGATGTTCCAATCTCTCTTGTCGCAATTCCAACAGGTCAATCCATGGAACGCATTGACTTGTCATGAAATAAAAAAAGCATAACTCTTGCTGTTCTTGCTATACTGTAGGTGATTAAAAGAGCAGGTCCGCCCTTTGCAATAGATCACCGATAGATGTGCCGCATCCTTTGGCAGGTCGCTTAAATGGGATTTTGCAAATAACCATCAAGTGAGAAAAGCCGGTATTGCCCTCGTGTCCGAAACACAAGGCCCGGCCGTTGCAAACTATATTATTCTCATGAGCTTAAATTTTATTGTTCCGCCCAAACAAGCGGGAAGCGCACAGAGCGGCACAGAGAGCGCGAGAAAGGAACCTTCATGCCGAAAAAATTCCTTGTAGTAGACGATTCCGCGTCCATGAGACAACTCGTGTCCTTTACCATCAAGGAAGCGGGGTATGTTGTGCTCGAAGCGGAGAACGGCAAGGCCGCCATAGGAAAACTGAGCACGACAAAAGTGGACATGATCATTACCGACCTTAACATGCCCGAAATGAACGGCATCGAGTTCATTAAAAAGCTTCGGACCATGCCCGACTACAGGTTCACGCCGATCGTAATGCTCACGACGGAGTCGCAGGAAGCGAAAAGACAGGAAGGCAAGCAGGCCGGGGCGAGCGGGTGGATCGTGAAGCCTTTTTCGCCGGAGCAGCTTCTGGATGTCGTGAAAAAGTTTGTGAAATAACATTGATGATCTCGTAAAAAGTCCCCAGTGCT
>DAIDTZ010000131.1 GCA_027456925.1 Nitrospirota bacterium | reverse complement strand
GAATATATATTTTAACATGTACAGGAAGTAGTCGATGTTTTTTCTCAAAACTTATGATTCCAGAATTCCATTTGAAGATCGCACTATGCAAATAGCGACGGGGGCGTTTGCTTCAGGAAGAAGTCGATAATTCATTTATGCTTTGAGATAGGTAGCGATCTATTGGAAGCTGGTCATAAAAAACGTTTACAATACCTGTAAACGTTACGCTTGTAGTTCAGTCTGTGAGTAGTAATTCTTTTGCCTTCTGCCTACTCTTATCTCCGTATCATCTTCAAAAAGTGATCCACCAGTATCGGGTTGAACGACGTGCCTTTCCCCTTTGTCAGCACTCCCTCGATCTTTTCCAGCGAATGCGACTCCTGGTAGGACCGTTTGCTTCTCATGGCGTCGAACACGTCGGCAACGGAGATCAGCTGGCTCGTAATATTCGGCGTCCAGCCTCCCTTGATGGACGGGTACCCGTTCCCGTCGAACTTCTGGTGGTGCTCCAAGGCCGCGAGGACCGCCAGTTTCGGCACCCCCTCGACGCCCATGAGATACCGGGCGCCTTTCACCGTGTGCGTCTCGATCATCCTGCGTTCCCCCGGGGTCAGCATGCCGGGCTTGCTCAGGACCTCATCGGGGATAAAGATCTTCCCGATGTCGTGCAGGAGCGAGGCAACGCCGATCCTGTGCAGGTGCTCGCCCGTGAACCCCACATATTCCGCCAGGCTCATGGTCAGGATGCACACATTCGTCACATGGGTAAAGGTATATTCGTTCACGGACTTGAGCGAGGCCAGGAGGCTTAAGGGGTTCATCTCCTGCCGAAAACCTTTAACGAAACCCATGACCATGTCGTCCACGCTGCGGACGTCGATTTTCTTGTGACGCTTGGCCCGCAAGTACAGTTCTTTTAATTCATTGAGTTCCGACTCAGTCAGGGACAGCAGCTCCTGAAACGCCTCCTGCGACTCCTCGGGGGCGGCGGCAATCATGTTTGCCAGCGTCTCCTGTTCATCCTGTTTCCTGATCCTGAGCTCCACCTTGCCGAGTTTAACGAACGTCGTGGACCGGACCGAAGCGGCATCGGAAGAGGCGAGATCCTGGATCAGCCCCTGGAGTTCGTCCTTCGGCAGGCCCGCGACGAAGGTGATGCGCTCAATCGCTTTTTTCTTCAGGATCCGCGTAAAATTCGTCACATAGGACGCAGCCCCCGTTGAAACGAGCTGCCGGTTCTCGGCAACGAGGTCGTCGCCGATAAGGAGAAGCGTGACCTCCGGCTTGTGCTGCAGTATTTCCGCCAGGACGATATTCGCCTTGTCGATATACTGCGCCACTTGCGGATGGGTCGGGGAATAGAGGCTCGTATTCATCACGGCAGCGGTAAGCTGTGAGACCACGCGCGACAGCCCTTCATGAAAGTCGTACTCTGCCATCATCTGACCCGGGTGAATGTAGCGTTTGAAAACAGGTTTTCGTTTTAGGAGCTACCGCCTCTCCCCAAGCTGTTTGCAGCTCCGGCGGATCTTTTCGCTGTTCAGTTTTTCGCCGACCTGGATGAGCCGGCTGACGCTTTCGCGAGGATACCGGGCAAGGGACTCATACAGGCCCTCCTTCATGCGGAGGAGGCTTTGCGGATAGAGCGACCACGATGCACGGGCGAGTTTTTCCAGGTCCGGGACGGCCCGGGGGTCTCCGATGTTCCCGAGGGCCCGTACGATCTCTTCATTCTCGGCATAATCCGTTTCGAACAGGATGACCCGCTTGAGCTTCGCCAATACATCCTCGGTCACGTCCGAGACCCGGTATTGCCCCGCCAGGGCGATGGCTTGGGCCGCGTAGTCCGGGTCCTTGTCGCGGATCGCGCTTTGCAGCAGTTTCACGGCCTCGGGGTCCTTGAATTTCAGGAGCGTGCTGATCGCCTCGATCCTGATCGTCTGGTCCCGGTGCTGCAGCAGCGGCTTGACGTAGGGAAGGGAGGAAGCGGTCCCCGCGCGGCGGATAAAGATCAGGAGATTCCGGACAAAGAACGGCCGCGGGTCCCGCAGCCTCTTGTGCGCCTCCCGCACGGCCGGTTCTCCGAAAAGACAGAGCAGATTGAAGAGGACCCGCCTTCCGCCCACTGTTTCGTCCCTGCTGAAAATATCCATGAGCCCGGGCACCACGTCCGGCCCAAGGGCCTGGATCAAACCGCCGGCCTCCTGTCCTTTGTCGCGCATCCAGAGCTCAAAGGCTTTCAGCGCCCGCATGATGAATTCCGGGTCAATGAAAAACTTCTTCGCTTCTTCGGCGATTTCCCGGATGCCCTGACTGGGTTTGTCCGCGGCGTGTCTGCGAAGCGTTTCCAGAATGTCCCAGAGGAGCTCAAAATTGCCCGTGTCGAGAAATTGGGGCATGATGGCAACCAGCTTCTGGGTAAACTCCCGATAGTCCTCCTCCTCGATATCTTCTTCGAGAAAAGCGAGGAGCGCGCCGCCGATCTGGAAATCGAGCCGATCATCGTCCAGCGTCTTCAGATAATCCTCGATCGGGAACGGCTCAACAGCGATCCCCGCCCCTTCGGACAGCTGTTTCAGCATGGCCTGGTAGTCCGCGCCCACATACTCTTCATACTTTTCTCGATCGAACAACTTTTGCATATGTTCAGGCAAAACCATTGGCGAGACAAAGTCTTTTGCCGGGTGGGAGGCCATATCATGCGATGCCCCCGCAGTCTTCTGATGCGACTGGGCGAGCTTGCTCACCAGTCCTGCCAGGGTCGGAGAAATTTCCCGGCCCTCGGCGCTTGCCTGGCCGATCATTTCGATCACGAGATCGTCGGTAAATCCCCCGAGGACCTCCGCAGCGTCAACAGGCGCATTCGTGTGCGATGCCAGCCGTTTGGAGGCAATGGACAGGAACTGTTTCCGCAGTTCCGGGTGAAGGTCCCGGAGCAGCGCATTCATCCTCGCAAGCGTCTTCGACTGCTCCAGGGTAAGCTGTTTTTTCTCAGCAGCGCCGCGCACATAGTCGGTGATGATCCGATCATAGCTGTCGATCGCCGCGTTCGCGTCCAGTTTGCGCTCGTTGAGGAGCTGTGCAAGCTGCGCCGGATCGACCCGTTCTGCCTCATTGATCGCCATCCCCTCGCCGGGAGCGGCCAGCGTTCCTTCGGAGAGATGGGAAACGAAATCCTGCCACAGGTTTGCGCCGGATTTCTCTTCCCCTTTGGACTGCCCCGCGCTTATCTCCTGCTCTTCGGTGACATGGAAGCTGGCATAGTCGATGGCGAGGATTTTGATGTGCTCGATGGCGGCATCGGCCATGACCTTCTCGATCCCGCACCCTGCCCTGGTGTCGTCGGTCCTGGCCGTGAGGATGCGGTGAAAGCGCACAAGTTCCTCTTTGTCCAGCCCCTGTACAAACGTCACGGCCGCAATTCCCTGCTGGTTCATGGAAAGCGCGAAATCGCGATACACGAGATTTTTCTGGTCAAGATAATCGCTGCCGACCAAAAGCGTGTCCTTGGCGACACCGAGGGTCATTTCAGTGCGGATT
>DAIDTZ010000130.1 GCA_027456925.1 Nitrospirota bacterium | reverse complement strand
GCTCTCACCTTCGGCCAGCCAAGTAGTCCCAGGCATATTCATCAACGTACGGCTGGGGAAGAGGCCCTGAGAAACATTTTTCGGCTTGTCTTCACCTGGCTAATACGCTATTATGACTTCCGTGAAAACATGCCATGCGTGCAAAAAGGAACTGTCAATCGGCAGGAGTGTGGGCAGAAAGGATACCTGCCCCTCCTGCGGCACCGATCTCCGCTGCTGCCTGAACTGCGCCTTTTTTGATCCAGCCGCCTCGAAACAATGCCGGGAGCCTGTTGCAGACCTGGTGAAAGACAAGGCCAAGTCAAATTTCTGTGAATTTTTTACATTCCTGGAAGGAACAGCTTCGAGCCGAACGCAGACAGCATCCGACCAGGCGCGTACAATGCTTGATGACCTATTCAAAAAATAACCAGATCGATTACGGGAATGATAAAGTTCGATAAGAAAAATATCGCCGGCTTCGCGGTGGCCGGGCTTGTTCTGGGCGGGATCGTCTACCTGCTGTATGCGTACGGCCTCATCGATTATTTTACCGACCGGCAGCGATTGGTGAACTTTATCAACAAGCATCGGGCGTATGCAGCGTTCATATTCATCGGTCTTCAGACGCTGCAAGTCATTGCCGCGCCCGTCCCCGGAGAAGTGACGGGCTTTGTCGGCGGTGTGTTTTTTGGCGCCGGCTGGGGGATCCTGTACTCGACGATCGGCCTTACCCTCGGCTCGTGGATTGCCTTTGTGCTTGCCCGCCTGGCTGGCCGTCCGCTGGTTCAAATGGTCGTGAACCCGGATACAATCAAACGGTATGATTATGTCATGAAGCACAAAGGCCTGTTCCTGGCCTTTCTCATGTTTCTTATCCCCGGATTTCCCAAGGACATTCTCTGTTACCTGCTTGGGCTGGGGCACATGAGCCAGCGTGACTTTCTTCTCGTATCTACTTCAGGGAGGCTCCTCGGTACGACGCTCTTGACTCTTGGAGGGGCGTTATTCCGGAGCAGGCACTATGGGGCGCTGTTCATGCTTGCCGGCATCAGCATTTTTTTCATTCTGCTCACGATGGTCTATCGCGAGACCATCGAACGATGGTTCCGACGGCTGCGGGCTGCTCAGCTTCTCAGCCGCCGTGCCGACCGTGCCCGGCTGAAAAAAAATAAACAAGAATAGAAGTCAAACGCCTCTTTTTGATTTGTTCCTTCTGTCCGGCTGAATGCCGCTTAAACGGTCCTTGTACCGTTTGTTGATGATGGCACAAACTTCCTCCGGCTCATCCACCAGATGCATGAGGTCGATGTCTTCAGCATTGACGGCGCCCATGGCGAGAACCGACTTTTTCATCCAATCTATCATCCCCTGCCAATAGTCCCTGCCCACCAGGACGACAGGGAAGCTCCTGATCTTTTTCGTCTGGATCAGCGTAAGCGCCTCGAACAATTCGTCCATTGTGCCAAAACCGCCGGGGAAGATAACGTACGCCACCGCGTACTTCACGAACATCAGCTTGCGCACGAAAAAGTAGCGGAAATCCACCTGGATATCCTGAAAATTGTTCGGGGTCTGCTCCATGGGCAATTCGATGTTGAGGCCTACCGAAGTGCCGTTTGCGTTCTGCGCCCCTTTGTTGGCTGCTTCCATGACGCCCGGGCCTCCTCCGGAAATCACGGCAAAACCGTCCTTGGCCAGATGTTCGGAAACTTTCAGGCACTTGTTGTAATAGGGTGAGCCGGGCTTTAACCGGGCGCTTCCAAAGATGGTTACGGCCGGTCCGATATTGTTCAGGGCCTCGAAGCCCTCCACCAATTCGGCCATGATCCGGAACACGCGCCAGGTGTCGGATTTTGCAAGATCTTCCATTCGTTCTTTTCTCCTCTCAAAAATTTTATGTATTACAACGGACTTTAAGGCAGGCTTAAAAATCCTGGGGAAATTTTTTGTCAGCTCTCTGGATACTCTTCGCGATAAATTTGTATGAAGGCGGTGAGCATGGTTACGATGATCGGTCCCAAAAGGATGCCGAACACCCCGTACAGGTGCAAGCCGCCCAAAATTCCGATAAAGAGAAAAAAGGAGGGAATTTTTGCCCTTCTGCCGATCAGCAGCGGTTTCAAAACATTATCCGGAAGCGTGACAAGGACCAGCCCCCAGAAGAAAAGAAGAACGCTTTGTAAAGTCGCTCCTTT
>DAIDTZ010000129.1 GCA_027456925.1 Nitrospirota bacterium | reverse complement strand
CACCTGGGCAAACTCGGGGTCAATGTCTGTTCCTTTCAGGACGACAGCTTTTCGGCCAATAGAAAATTCATGAAGTCTGTATGTGAAGAGCTGATTGCCCGTAAATCGACCATGCCCTGGATGGCCAGGGTCCGGGTGGATGAGCTGAGCTACGACCTGCTTGTTCTGATGAAGCGCGCCCGCTGCGTCATGCTCGGCATCGGCGTGGAGTCGGGCAGCGAAAGAATCGTCAAGGCAATGCGCAAGCATGCGGAGGGCCGGGACTGGCTGCAACTGTGCAGGCAGATATTCCGCTGGACCCGGGAACTGGGCATCGGCACGAACGCCTACTATGTGATCGGCAATCCCACGGAGACGAGGGAAGAAATAGAAATGACCATCAAGCTGGCCCGGGAACTGAACTCCGACAGCATCCAGGTCCACTTTTATACCCCCTATCCGGGATCGGTCGCCTGGGAAATGTACCGGGACCAGCTGGCCGGCGGCCATTCGGAGCAGATGTATCATTATGCAAAACCGCTGTTCTCCCTGGCCGCGGTGTCCGCCGACGACCTGGTGGCGCTGCGCTCGCGCTTCTATAAACGGTACATCCTGCGGCCGGGCTTCGCGCTGCGCCACCTGTGGAGGTACGGATTATTTTATGTGCACAATCCAAAGATCCTCCAGAGCCTGCTCGGCATCCGGAAGATAATGTGATCAAAAAGGAGAACACACTATGGCGCTGATGGGAAGCATACCTCGACGGTGCGTAAACCTTCCGCCGGGGGCCTTGAGAAGACTGATCGGCTGCGCAGCCGCCGGCACGGTACAGGAGGGGCAGGCGCTCGAGGCCTTTTCCCGGCGTTTCGCGGAATGGCTGAACGTGCCCTCTGTATTCGGGGCCGCCTCGGGGAGAGAGGCATTTCAGCTCGCTCTTATGGCATCGGGACTGGAAAAAGGAAAAGAAATCATTTTCCCCTCCTTCACCTTTCCCGTTATGCCGATGGTGGCAAAACTGCTGGGATACAAGCCGGTCTTCTGCGATGTGGACCCCAAAACATTCAATTCGGGCCCCGAGCACATCAAGCCGTTGATCAACGAACGGACCGGCGCGGTCCTGGCGACCCACCTTTTCGGCCAACCCTGCGCAATTCAGGAAATTTCAGAGCTGACGCGAAAGCATGGGCTTCTCCTGCTGGAGGATTGCGCCCATGCCTGCGGCGTGCGGGTGGACGGACGGTCCGTGGGGACGTTCGGCGATATCGGCGTTTTCAGCTTTGCCGAGGGCAAGAACATGCCCTGTTTCGGCGGCGGCGCCATTGCGACGTCGAATGAAGATATCGCGCGCAGGGCGCGGGAAGTGCTGTCACAGGCGTCCTTTCCCGGGAAAGGGAAAATCCTGAAAAAGTCTTTCTTCATCTGGATGCTCTGGCTGCTGACCCGTCCGGAAGTCTTCGGGGTGACGGTGTATCCTGCGCTTCGTCTCAAGCTTCTCCTCGGCCAGCCGCTCATGGATTCGGAAGTGGGCAACGAGCTGCTGGGCACCTTTGCCGGGTCCAACCCGCGCGTGCACAAACTGGCCAATCTGCAGGCCGAGCTCGGGCTGCTGCAACTGGGCCGGATCGACGCGTTCAACGAAGGCGCCCGGCGCAACGCCCGGATCCTGTCCGAGAGCCTGGACGGCATAACCGGGATCGGCATCCCATCCGCAAAAACGGGAGATCATATCTACGTGTACTACCCGCTCACCGTGGACCCGTCACAGCGAAACGAGCTGCGCTCCTATATGCTCAGGCACGGCATCGACGCCAAGATCACGGACATGTCGGACTGTTCGCTGCTCGAACCGTTTCGTGAGCAGGCAGGCGGCTCAAGGAGGCAGGGCGGACCGAAGGAGGCCTCGATCCTCGAGGTCTGCGTATATCCGGTGATTTCCGAAAAGAGCATCCGCCGGCTGGGCCGGGTGCTGCGGTCCTGGGCCCAGGCCTGATTCGGCCGCCCGGCCCGGTCCAGCCACTGCGGCCGGACAGGGAAACTCTTTTTTGAAAGGAACGGCAACACTGAATGGTAAATTTTGCAGACCGGTTGAAGCAACTCCCGCCCTATCTGTTCATGCAATTGCGCGACAAGATCAGGCAGGCGGAAGCAGACGGCAGGGACCTCATTTCCCTTGCGATCGGAGATCCCGCAGAACCGACCCCTGCATACATCGTTGAAACGCTCAGGTCCGTGGCGCTCGATCCGGCCAACCATCAATATCCCACTGACGAGCATAAGGGCATGTTCGTCTTCCGGCAGGCGGTTGCACGATGGTATGACAGGCGCCATGGGGTCTCGCTGCGCCCGGAGAACGAGGTCCTGGCCTTGAGCGGAGTGAAGGAAGGCATTCATCACTTCATGATGGCGCTCGTGAACCCCGGAGACATTGTTCTGGTTACGGACCCGGGGTATCCGGCCTACCGGGCCAATGCCCTCATGGCCGGCGCCGAGGTCTTCGAGGTGCCGCTGCTTGCGGCGAACGGGTTCCTGCCGATCTTCGACGATATTCCGGAAGAAGTGTGCAGGAAGACAAAAGCGTTTTTTCTCAATTATCCGAACAATCCCACGGGCGCATGCGCCAACGAGCTGTTTTATACCCGTTTGGTCGCCTGGGCAAGAGAGCGGAACATCCTTCTGGTGGTTGACAATCCCTACAGCGAATTTGTTTTCAACAAGGACCGGAAACTGAGCCTGCTGCAGGTCCCCGGAGCCAGGGAGATCAGCGTGGAGCTCAATTCCCTGAGCAAGACCTACAATATGACCGGCTGGCGGATCGGCATGGCTGTCGGCGGAAGCGAAATAATTTCCGCCATGTGCAAGTTCAAGGAGAATGTGGCGTCGGGCGTATTCAACGCCATTCAACTCGCCGCGGTTGCGGCCATGGACCAGGGCGATCAGGATATAGAGCTCATTCTCGCCCGCTATCGCAAGCGGCGGGACCAGGCGCTGAAAACCTTCGCCTCGATGGGCATCAATGCTAAGCCGGGAGAGGGGACCTTTTATCTCTGGCTTCCGGTGCCTCATGGCTGCTCATCCCTAGAATTTACGGAAAAGCTGCTCCTGGAAGCCAGCGTACTGGTGACGCCGGGGACGGCCTATGGGCCCCATGGAGAAGGATATTTCCGCGTTTCATTGACCGTGCCGGAGGCGCGCCTGGCAGCAGCTTTGGATCGAATAGGGAATGTCGTCAAAAGACGATGACGGGCAGGGACCCGAAAATAATAACAGCACCGGGCTCCCCGTGGTTTTTTCCATGCCTGCCCGGCTGACAGAACGGCAGCAAGATACAGACTCTTGGACATATTATTAAGGAAGGCCCGCAAATGGCACAGCCAACCCCGGCGTTAAAAGGCTTCAACTCATTTCTCTATCACTTTCTCAGGAGCATAAAGCAGTGGTTTCTCTTTATGTTCTATCTCACCGTATTTCGCCTTGCCTTCATCTATGTATTCAAAGGCGAGATGGATCAGGCCTCCTCGATGGCCGACGTTGCGCTGGTCGCTCTGAACGGAATGCGGTTCGACATGGTCATTGCCACCTATATACTGCTGATCCCGTTCCTTCTTTCCATCGCCCCGCGGTTTCTGAAATTGCAGCGCGCCGCCGACCGTGGGGAAGAGATTTTCGGACGCGGGTTTATCGTTCTGACTGCCGTGGCCTGGATCTTCACCTTTGTCTATTTCAAGGAATACGATCAGCAATTCAGTTATTATGTTTTTAATCTTTACTACGACGACACGAAGGCAATACTCCTGACCATCTGGGCCGGCTATCACCCCCTCGTTGTTTTGCTTGTCATATCGGTGCTATCCTGGGCAATGATCGTTTTGTGGAAGAAGGTCCTTTCCGCGGGCAGCGGAATCACCGGCAAACTGGCGGGAAAAGAGTTCTCTCCATTGACGAAGTTCATCGTAGCTCTCGCGAGCCTTCCGGTCATCTTTTTTGCCTCACGCGGGACGTTCGATGCGCGGCCGATCCAACCCCAGGACATCGGCGTCGTGGCCGACACCTTTTTGACCAAGGCGGTCCTGAACCCCTATTACTCCCTTTTGTACGCCGTTCAGGACCATATAACGCAAAACGGCTCCACGGGGCTGAAAACCTACCTCTCCGACGGAGATATAGGGCGAGCGGTCAGGGAAATGTATCCCTCCTCGAATGATCCGAACAACCTGGATGCCTATCTCGAAAAACACGCAAAGGGGCCCAAGGGAACGCCGCCGCGCCATATTTTTCTTGTTGAGATGGAAAGCTATGATGCATGGGCGATGCTGCCCCGATATGCATCCCTGGGCCTCGCTACCCAGTTGTCCGCTTTGGGGAAAGAAGGCATATGGTACAACCGGTTTTTACCGAGCGGCTCTGGCACTTCGGAAGCCTTCTGCGCACTCATAACGGGGCTGCCCTATCCCGAACTGAAAGTAAACTATCAGGCCACCGCGCAGAAGCCCTATCCGTCTTCGCTCTTTGCCGCATTTAAGCGCCTGGGATACCGGACGCGCCTTTTTTACGGCGGCTATCTTACGTGGCAGCGTTTCGGCGATTTTGCAAAAGACCAGGGGGTGGATGAAGTCTACGGCGCTCCGAGCATGAATAAAGGGCTGGTAACCCACGAGTGGGGCGTTGAGGACAAATATCTGTTCGACTTCGTGGAAAAGACGGTGACGGACGATCGCCCCAGCTTTAATTTTATCCTGACGACAAGCGATCATCCGCCCTTTGACGTCGATGTGCGCGCCGCCGGATTTCCCCTCAAGAAAATACCGGCTGACCTCGCCTCGGCGTACGACGGTTCCTTAAACCTCAACAAGCTCGGTCATTTCTGGTACGCCGACAAGTGCCTTGGTTCGTTCGCCAGGAGCATGGAGAAGAAACTTACCCGTCCCTTGTTCGCATTCACTGGAGACCATTTCAGCAGGCGCTTTTTCGACGCCAAACCGACTTTTTACGAGAGATCAAGCGTAC
>DAIDTZ010000128.1 GCA_027456925.1 Nitrospirota bacterium | reverse complement strand
AGCGATGTCCTGGGTAAGCTTGTCCGGCTCTTCGTGCCGCTCTTTTTCCCGCTGGAAATGGAACAAGCCGGAGTTGTACCGGTCGTCTGCCTGGCTGAAAAGCTGTACAAGCCTCTTGTAGACATTCGTGCCGTTCAACTGCGTCTGGAGCTTGCCGTATTCCTCGATGCCCCGGTCCTCGCAGATGCGCAGGAAGATGATGCGGTCGATAGTGCGCTGCACACAGAAGTTCAATTCCCGCTGGCTCAGGTTTTCGTTTCTGAGCGCGATATTCTTGGCTAGAAGAGAACGCCAGTCCTCGATCTCGGTCAGGAAAGCATCATCAACGGTCGCGGTGCCCTTTTTCAGTCGGCTCTTCTCAGCATACTTGTCGAACGAGCCTTTGAGAACAGCATCGCGTGAAAACACGGACACGATCAAGTCCCAATTCTTTTCATAGTCTTTGTACGTAAAATAGTGAATGCGGGCGGACGAGGCTTTGTCCGTCTTTTCCGGCTTGATGCGGGTGTCATAGATCGCGAACTCTTCGAAGTCGGATAGAATGCTTAAGGGAAGTTTAGCGGACCAGGCGTAGCGACGGAGCTGAAAGGCGGGTGAGATATCTTCTTTGATGTAGACCGAAGGTTTTTTTGCTTCGAGGAAGAACTTCCGCATGCCGCCGATGCGGAAGCAGTAGTCCGGGGCCTTGGTGTCCGATCCAATCTTGATGGAGTCCTCGTGGATGACCTCTTTGTACGCCTCGGCGTAGCCCTGCTGGTTGTTCATGTCCCAACCCAAGGCCGCGAAGAGCGGATCAAGGAACTCCTGCCGGAGCTGCATTTCGTTATACTGCCCGGACTTATAGGATTCGCGGTTTCGGTCAAAGCGTTCGATCAGATCAGCGATGTCTTTCGGCAGCCCCATCAGCACCCCACATTAGTATCGGCTCATTCCGAAATGCGATAATCTTTTTCAGAATGGACTTTAAGTCCGGCATAGCGCACCAATATATATAAGGATTATTACGGAAGACAGTACTACAATCAGGACCAAAAGGCAAGACAAGTGACATAGTAAAATTTTGGAAGAAAGGTCCCTATCACCTGATTTTGTCTATGGAATTCCCTTATTTTCTCTTTTTTCCCTGTTGCAACTTTAGTCCACTTGCGCTATAGTAATCAACTGATTGTCGGGAAAGGAGCCAAGCTATGTTCCTGGTGGAGCTGGTAATGCAGGGCGTGCGCGGAATTCGGGAACTCGCCCGTCTCAGATTTCAGAGCGGCTTCAACTTGGTGGCCGCGGGCAACGAATCGGGAAAAACCACGGCCGTCGATGCCGTGCAGCGCCTTCTTTTCCCGAACAGCGATCCCTCAGCCATGAACGCGCTTATTTCGCGGCATACTCCCGATTCCTCGCGGGGCGCCCTCGTGGTCTGTTCCGACGAGGGGGCGTACTACCGCGTGATCCAGGATTTTTCCAAACGCGCCGTGAACCTGTCCAAGTACAACAGTGCGTCGAAGGAATTCAGTCTTCTGCATAAAGACTGGGAACAGGCCAGGCAGTTTATGGACGGCCTGACCACCGAAGTTTCCGAGGGAGACTATGCGCGGATTTTTCTGTTGCGGCGGGAACAGACCGCTGACGGTGGCGGATGTCCCGCTTCCGTACCGGCCGCGACTCAATTGCAGCCGGCTAAAACGGCTATCCCTGCCGGAAGAACGTCGGTTGCCGGCCAGGCCAAGGCCGCGGAACTCCGCGAAATGCTCCGGAAAGCAGAGGAGGCCGCCGATGCAGACTACCGCTACCAGGCGGCCAAACTCGCCCTTGCTGAAATAAAAAAGAAACTGTCGTCTCTCGAAGAGATCGAACAAAAGAAAGCCGAGATTGAAACAAGCCTTGCCGAGCTCAAAGGGTGCGAGCATCTCCCGGAGAACCTTTTGGAACTGATCGACGAGCACGAACGGCGCCAGAGCCAGAAACTGGCCGAGGCCGACGATCTGAACAAAGAGCTGGAAGTGCTGCAGATGCAGTATGCTTCCGTCCCGGCGATGAATATCCTGATTGACAAGCTGTTTATTTCCGGTGTCGCCGTCGGTGTACTCTCGCTGCTGGCGGGGATGTTCGTCCTGACCGCGGAATACGGTCAGTATTTTTATATCGGCCTTCTCCTGGCGCTGGTTCTGGTGGCCGCGGCATTGTACAATGGCTCCCGGAAGAACGCGCACCGGAGGATCGTGAAGCAGGATATCGAAGCGCTGGAGAAGGACCTCGCCGAACTGGAGAAAAGATTTGCGCAGGAGAGCGCCGCTGTCACCATTCACATGCGCGCCGCAGGGGCGGCGACTGCGGCAGAGCTCAAAGAGCGGAGCGAGAATTTCCGGTATTTCAGTTCGTTGCGGGATGATCTGGAAGAACAGCGGCAACGCATCCTCGGGAACGCGACCGCCGAGGCCCTTCGCGAGGAGTATGCCAGGGATCAGGAAGAGGCCGCAAAACTGGAACAAGCCGCACGGGCGATTGCCCAGAATAATATCGACACGTACAGCATCAGGCAGGATATCGAGCGGCTGGAAGGCGAGACATCGCCTGCCGCGGCAGCATGGGATTTCGGCGCCAGGGAACAGGATGCGCCCGTCAGCATCGCGGCGCCTGCCGCGGGTCAGGGAGGGATCCTCGCCGAATTGTCCGTCGCGAGGCGGGTAGGCGGCATTGAAACGGAGACGCTCATCCCCGCGGTCGAGGCCGCCGCACAGAGGAATATTTCCGCGGTCACCAACGGCAAGTATGTCCGGATCGAAGTGGGGCAGGACGGAGAGCCCGTTGTCCATACCAGGGACAACGAACGGCTCAGCTATCGGGATTTGAGCCACGGTACGAAGGCGCTGGTCACGTTCTGTCTCAGGACCGGGCTGGTTGAGGCGATCGTGGGCAAACGACGGCTGCCCTTTGTTCTTGACGACGCGCTTGCGGGTTTCGATCATGCGCGGCAGCAGGCGGCCTGTCAGATCCTTCGCGCGCTCGGGACGAAAACCCAGGTGATCCTCTTTACCTCGAATCCTTCGCTCAAAGCGGCAGGCGACGCCGCAGCGGAGCTCAAATAGATGAAGGGAAAGTTCATCACCCTCGAAGGCATCGAGGGCTCCGGCAAGTCCACGCAGATCGCCCTGCTCGCGAAGTATCTGCAGTCCCTCGGCATGCCGCTGGTCCTCACCCGGGAACCGGGCGGAACGCCCATCGGCGACGAGGTCAGGAAAATCCTGCTTGATCCCGCGAACACAACGCTCGATCCCAAGGCGGAACTGCTCCTGTATGCTGCGAGCAGGGCGCAGCATCTGAAAGAAATCATCGTGCCGCACCTTGAGAAAGGCGTCGTCCTCTGCGACCGTTTTGCCGACGCGACGCTTGCTTACCAGGGGTATGGGCGCGGGCTGGACATCGACTTGATCCGGAGGCTCGACACCATCGTCTGCGCGGGGCTGCGGCCCGATCTTACGATCCTCCTCGATATTGACGCCGCAACCGGCGTCGAGCGGGCGCGGGGGAGGAACAACAGCCGCGGCCTCGATAGGGAAGCGCGATTCGAAAACGAGGCGATTGCATTCCACGAGCGCGTCCGGCAAGGGTACCTGACGCGGGCTCGTGCGGAACCGGACCGGATCCGGATCGTCGAAGCGTCGCGTCCGATGGATGCCATCCAGGCAGAGATGCGGAAGATCGTGGCGAAGGAGCTCCGCGTACAGGAATGAGCGAATTGGAGCAGAGCAACCAGTCGTTTGCGGCTATAGAAGGGCATGAAAAGCCCGTTACCATTCTGAAACGCGCCCTGGCGAACAAGACCCTTGCGCATGCCTATCTCTTTTCCGGCGATGCAGGGATCGGAAAGAAGATGACGGCGCTCGCGCTTGCCGCCGCGGTGAACTGCCAAAACGCCGGGCCCGAGGGCGGGTGCGGAGCATGCCCGTCGTGCCGCAAGATCGCGACAGGCGGTCACCCGGACCTTC
>DAIDTZ010000127.1 GCA_027456925.1 Nitrospirota bacterium | reverse complement strand
AAGATACGGTGCGCTCATGAGCGTTGAATTCCACGTGCTTCATGGCCACGCCCCTCGGAACGATCGCTTCGATGTCCGTAAGGAACCGCGTCCAGGAAAACCTGCGCGTTTCCAGAAGGCCGGACATCGCGCTCAGGTCCTGCACCAGTTGTTCGCGCTCGCCGAGGACAGGCTGTATTTGCTCGTCTGTTGTTTCGGCGTTCCTGAGCTTCTGGTCCAGGAGAAAAATGTCACGATGCAGCGAGACGCTCGTCCCGAGCATCATGGCCGCACTCAGCGTCAGGAGGACACTCCCGGCGATCATCCCTTTTTTGGCCAGCGCGATCAGACGGTAATTTCTGCTTGCGAAGTTGACGGTAATCACAGCGCGCTCCCGGCGCCCAGCGCCGCGGCCAGGTACGCGGACAAGGCAGGCGCCGGCGACTCCCTGCCCATCCCGGAGTGCGCGAACACGTCGGCCTGGGACAGCACGCGGACGTTCAGCGTCGTTGCCGCACGAAGCTCCTCGGCAAGCTCGTGGGGCGGCGCGGACTCGCCGGTCAGATACAGCCCGGTCACTTCCGAGGTCTGGGCCCGGTCCCGGTGAGTATAGAAATGGAGCGAGTCCTCGAGCTCGCGCGTAAACCTGGCCTTGATCTCATCGGCGTTTCCCCGCTTCACTTCCTTGTAGCGGTAAAATCTCGCGCCGCCTCCCTCTATCATGATGGTGGTAAAGGAATCATCACTGAAATGGGCAAGGCAGGAAACCGACGATTTTTTGGCTATGAGCGGAGCGTAGAAATTCAAGAGGTGAAAAGACGAGAGTCCGACGATCCAGGGTTCGAGGCCCAGTCCGATGAGCGCACTTTCGTACTGGGCCAGCACAGGCCGCTTCATCAGGCAGGCAAGCACGGTAAAGCCGCGCTCTTGTTGACGCGACATCTCGTAGCGTAAAACCGTGTCGTCGGTGTCGAAAGCCGCGGCTTTCTCGATCCGCCAGCGGATAAGCCGTTCACGGTCTGCGGCCTTGGACGGCAGTTGATCGAATTCAAGCGTCAGGACGCGAAATACGCCGTCCGGAAGGCTCAATGCCGCTCGAACAGGCCGGGCCGGAGCGTTGACCAGACATGCCCGCAGTACGTTGGCGAGGCCCTCCATGTCGCTGATATTGGGTGTTGAATAGTTTTCCGTCACCATGCCGGAGGGCAGGACGGCTGCACCGGTGTGCAGGACGGAAAGGCCGGAGCCGCGTCCTCTGACGAGCGCCAACCGCGCCATGGACGAAGTTATTTCCAGTCCCAATCCGGGCGTTCTCCCAAAAAAGCGTAGCATTGGCCGTATAGTATCAAGGTGTGCAAGGGAAGTCAATTTTATTAATACCGAATGGGCGGAGGGAGCAGCGGAGCCAGCGGAAAGACATCGATTAACCATGAAGGCATAGACCGGACGGTTCGGAGCCGAGTTTCGTTTCCTGGACAGACGAAACTGCATTATCGGATTTCATCTCCTGCCCGGGCTGCTGAGCAAAGGCCTTAAGACCGAGCACGAAAATTATTGAGGGATAGATCAGAACCACCCTGAAAAATTTCATGGTTGCCCCCCTTGAAACCGTTGAACAATACTGACTTTGTATTTCATTTTAATTATAGCGCTGCAATTGCCCGTTTTTTGGCGACGCGCTTCCGAAAGCTCCAGCCTACCATTCGATGGGGAAATAATCTTTCAGAAATTTTCCGCACCAGTGCTTCCCCGTCAGGATTCCGTCGAAGAACGGATCGCACACCCTGGCAGCGCCATCCACGATATCAAGGGGAGGCTGGAAATCGTGGACTTGTTGTTTGAATTGAGAGAGTTCCGCCGGGTCTTCATCGGTAACCCATCCCGTATCCACCGCATTCATATAGATCCCGTCCTTGGCAAGTTCCTCCGCCGAGGTGTGGGTCATCATATTCAGGGCAGCCTTCGCCATATTCGTGTGGGGATGTCTCTCATCTTTCTTAAATCTGAAGAACTTTCCTTCCATGGCTGTCACATTGACAATATGCTTTTGGCCGGTATAATCGCGCCTCATCAGGGGGACCAATCTATTGCATAATACAAAGGGAGCCACGGCGTTCACCAATTGCACTTCAAGCATTTCCGTGGTCGGTATTTCTCCCAAACGTAAACGCCAGCTGTTCGTCTTCCGCAAATCCACCTGTTGAAGATCGGCATCCAGCCTCCCGTGGGGGAATATTTCTTCGGCAACAAGAGAATCATCAGGGCAATAGGGAATTTGCGACAGCCGGGCGGATTCGCGCAACCCGATTCCGGGTACCTGATCATGCCATGCCGCCTGAAGGGCTGATTCCTGCTCTTCGTTCTTCCGGCTGAAGGACGCAAGCTGCTTTTTGCAGGCCTCGTGGTCGATAAGAAGCTTTTGGGCCTCAGGGGACAACAGGCTATGACCGATTTTTTCCTTCTCCATAAGATGCGCATAAAAACCGGGAGGCCGCCTCACCGTCTGAGCGGCGTTGTTTATCAAGAGGTCGAGGCGGCCGTGCCGTTGTTCCACATAGCGCGTAAACAGTTCGACGCTCGGAATATGCCTCAAATCAAGACCGTGAATATGCAGCCGGCCTCCCCACAGGGCATATCCCTCTTCCTGGGAATATCTGACCGCTGCATCAACAGGGAACCGCGTAGTCGCAATAACCGTAGCGCCAGCGCGCAGCATCTGGAGCGTCGCCTGGTACCCGATTTTCACGCGCGCGCCCGTAATTAAAGCGACCTTCCCCTGAAGGGAAGCTGTCTGGAAACGTTTCCGGTAATTCAGATCCCCGCATTTTTTGCACAAAGCGTCGTAGAAAAAGTGCAGTTCCGTATACTCCGCTTTGCACACATAGCAATTACGCGGTGAATTTAATTTTTCCCCCTCTTGTTCAGATGGACGAAATACGATCTGCTGAGGCGCAATAAATGTTGCATCCCTGCGCGCATGCCGAATACCGGTGGTATTTCTGGCACTCCGGTCCTTCTCGCGAATTGCCGCGTTCTGAATTTTTTTTGACGCCTTATTCCTCTTTTTTAATTCCGCCCTATCGGGACGGGATATTCCTCCGGCCGCTTTCAAAAGAGCAATCCGCTGTTGCTCCGGAAGATTCGCAAGCTGTCCCGCGTCGTTTGAGAGCTGTTCAAGCAGCACTATACACTTTTCAATCTCTTCAGAAAAGCTGATCATCCCGCTGTTTTCTTTCGATTCATTCATTTCTTCTGTCCTCCCTTAAAGGACCGGTCCATGACTTGTCGTGTGTGCAATGCACACCCTGTTTTCCCGGCTGCCGAAAGGATACACCCGGAGGGACATTGCCGTGCATTATTTCTTTTGGCGAAGCAGGAATTGGGGGAGCTGGTTCCGAGCCGTGGCAAGGCGCATGATGAAGCGGTCCTCAAGAGCCAGCATATCGTCGGAGTGTCCGACGGCCGGAGGTGTATCGGGACTGTAGACGAGCATGTGAAAAGCTACGGACGTGACCGGCTTGTCGGGGAACTGGAGCAGTTCTACGTCGTTCACGAATTCGATCCAACGGTCGGCCATTTCAACAAGCGTGGACGTATCCTGAGCGAAAAGATAGTCTGCAACCGTATTCGTCGAGGGTGCGGGCGCAAGACCTGAGCATACGTTCAGTTCCGGCAGTACGATGCGGGACCGGCCGTTGTCGAAAACTCTGCCGAGCGGAAACAGCCTGCACGCCAGTGGCCGCGCCCCGTAGATGCGGCATCCCCTCCCGGTCCAAAAATAACAGGAGGGGTCCCGCGGCAGCATCACCAGCGGAAAGCCCTTTGCCCGGTCCGTTTCCACGATGTCGAGCAGATCTTCGTAGTTTATCCTGCCTTCCCTGCAAATCAGGGCAATTTCATAAGGATTGAGGACGATCGGGGCGCTTTTCGTACAACAATTCGAGGTGCAGCCATAGACGCCGCAGGATAATTGAAACAAGTCGGATTCCGCGATGATTGCCGCATCCGCCCCGCCGATTTTTACTGACGTTGGTGATTTATCTGCCATGGCAAAACATTATAAAACAAAGAGGACACGGATTCTATAACGAAATCCGTGTCCCGAAAAGTTTTATTCTTCCTCCGCGTTCTCTGCGGTAAGGTTTTTTGTTCTTACTTCGAAATCAGCCGTCCGCCGGATTTCGTGTGCCACACGACCAGAACGGGGCTTGCGACGAACACCGAAGAGTAGGTCCCGACGATGACCCCGAGAAGGAGCGCCAGCGAAAAGTCATGCAGAACCTCCCCGCCGAACAGCACGAGCGGGACGAGGACAAGCACGACGGTGAGCGAGGTGATGAGCGTCCGGGACAGCACCTCGTTGATGCTGTCGTTCACCAGCTTCGGCAGCGGATCGCGCCTGTTCCGTTTCAGGTTCTCCCTGATCCGGTCGAAGACCACCACGGTGTCGGTCAGCGAATAGCCGGCCAGGGTAAGGAGCGCCGTGACGATCAGCAGGTTGATCTCCTTGTGCAGGATGAAGAAGACGCCGAGCACCGCGAGCACGTCGTGCACCGTTGCGATGGCCGCTGCCACGCCGAACTTGAACTGAAACCGGAAGGCGACATAGATGACGATCCCGATGATCGAGATCGTAATGGCCCACAAAGACTGCTGCTTGAGCGCCTGGCCGATCACCGGCCCGATTTCCTCGATACTCACCACTTCGAAGGGATTATCAGGAAATTCCTGTTTGAACAGGGACTGGACCTTGTCTGAAGCACCCTCGGACTCCCGGAGCCTCACCAGAACCTTGTTTCCTCCTTCGCCGACCGCCTGGATCATCGAACCCTGGAAGCCGCTCTTCTCGAGCGCCGCCCGCGCCTTGTCGATTGCCACGGGCTCCTTGAAGCTGAGCTGAACGGTCGTGCCGCCGATGAAGTCGACGCCCAGGTTCGCCTTGCCGCGCCCGATCTGCACCAGACCGATGATGCCGAGAAGAATGAGCAGGCCAGAAAAGGTGAAAGACACGTTCTTCCAGCCCATGAAGTCGATATTGGTCTTGTGTAAAATTTGAAGCATTGTCCCCTCCGAAATAAAACATTTACCACAGAAGTCACGGAGTTTAATCTTGAAACTGAAATTTTGGATCGTTCTCCGTGTCACCGGTGGTTATGAAATTTAGATGCTCAACTTCTCCAGCTTCCACCGGGTATTGATGATGTCGAAGATCACCTTGGTGCCCACCAGGGCGGAATACAGGTTGATGATGATCCCGAGACTGAGCGAAACGGCAAAGCCCTTGATCGGACCGGTGCCGAACATGAAAAGCACGGCAGCCGTAATGAGCGTTGTCACATGCGAGTCGAGGATCGTGAGGAACGCCTTGTCGTAGCCGGAATCGACGGCGGGACGGGGCTGTTTGCCTGCGCGGATTTCCTCGCGAATACGCTCGAACATGAGCACGTTTGAGTCGACGCCCATGCCCATGGTGAGGATGATGCCGGCGATGCCCGGCAGCGTCAAGGTGGCGTTCAGAAGCGCCATGGCCCCGAGGAGCAGCACGAGGTTCAGCACGATGGCATAGTCTGCGATGATTCCCGACATCCGGTAGTAAACGGCCATGAAAATAATCACGATCAGGCCGCCGATCAGGGCGGCGTGCACGCCCTTGTCAATGGAGTCCTGCCCGAGCGACGGACCGATGGTAATGTTCTGAATGATCTTCACCGGCGCCGGGAGCGACTCCCGGAGCACGATGGCCAGCTTCGCCGCCTCTTCGTGGGTGAAGTTGCCGGTGATCTGCGCGTTGCCGCCGCTGATCCGGTCCTGGATTCTGGGCGCCGACTGCACCACGCCGTCGAGCACGATCGCGAGCTGCTTGCCCACGTTCTCGCCGGTTACACGGTCGAAGATCTTGGTGCCTTCACCGTCGAAGGATATGGAGATCGCCGGTTTGTTGTACTCGTCGATCCCGACCCTGGCTTCCGTGAGGCGGTCGCCGGTCATGAGCGTCTTGCTGTAAACCAGGACCGGCTGCTTCGAGATCTTGCCGTCCTCGCCTTCCCGCTCCTCGTACAGGACCTCGGTGCCCTGCGGCGCTTTGCCGGCAAGGGCCTTCTGCATGTCATTGGAATCCGTATCGACCAGCTTGAATTCAAGCCGGCCGGCGGTCTTGATGAAGGCGATGGCTTCCTGCGGGTTTTTCACGCCGGGAAGCTGGAGCGCGATCTGATCGTTCTGCTGCTTGTAGATCTGCGGCTCGGCCACGCCGTACTTGTCCACTCTACGGCGGGTCCGTTCAAGCGCCTGCTGCACCGCCGATTCCTTAAGCCGCCTCACCTCGGCGGGCTTGAGGCTGTAAACCAGTTCTCCCGGTCCCTGGGATTTGAGATCGAGGATGGCATAGCTTTCCTTAACAAGCTTCTCTGCCTTGTCCGCAACCGCCTCGTCGAATTTTGCCGTGACGTCCTGGCCAGTCCTGCTGAACGTTATTGCGAGCTGCTGCGATGCCGCAGCTGTCTGGAGGTCCGCCACGATATTATCGACAGACGACTCGACAGCCTTGTCCGTTTCCACCTGCATCACCAGGTGGCTGCCGCCCCGCAGGTCGAGACCGAGCGAAATCTTCGGTACGCTCCTGTGCCACCACTCCGGCAGACCGGACGAAAGCGGCGTAGAGGGCAAAAATAAAAACAGGGCGATCAAAACCGACAAGGCGATGAGCCCGAGTCTCCACTGAATACTCTTCTTCATAATGAAATGCCTCCTGCTGTAATCTTGAACTAGGAATCGGTGCGCTTTTACTCTTTTTATTCTTTCTCTTCTTCCGGCTTCACCACCGCGCCGACGGAACCACGGGTGATTTTCACTTTAACACCTTCGGAGATCTTGACCGTCAGGGTCTCAGGTGTGGTGTTCTCGACCGTGGCATACATGCCGCCGGAGGTTATGATCCGGTCGCCCTTTTTCAGTTCTTCCACCATCTTCTTATGCTCTTTCATCTTCTTCTGCTGCGGCCGGATCAGGATGAAATAGAAGATCGCGAAGATCACAACCATCATGATGAGGCTCGAGTATCCTCCGCCTCCTGCCGGGGCAGCCGCGCCGCCGCCCGGCGCTCCCATTGCGTATGCCGTTGCGATGAACATTGTGTACCTCCTTAAGGATAGCAAGTAAAATTCACGATACCGGATGCACGATACAGGATTTTTTGAAGCATCCTGCATCATGGATCATGCATCAGATTTTTCTCTTTTCATTAAAAACTCTTTTTTAAACGCCTTAAATCTGCCTTCCCCGATGCTCGCCCTGACATTCCGCATCAGGTCCAGGTAAAAGAAAAGATTGTGAATCGTGCCAAGCCTGAGCGCCAGCACCTCACCGGCGTTAAACAAATGCCGGAGATAGGCCCGCGAAAAATTTCTGCACGTATAACAATTACAGCCGGGATCGATGGGGGCCTTGTCCCGCTCATACTGTGCGTTCCGGATCGCCACCCTGCCGAAGGAGGTGAAAAACGTGCCGTTCCGGGCGTTCCTTGTCGGCATGACGCAATCGAACATATCGATGCCGCGGTCAACGCCCTCCACGAGGTCTTCAGGCGTTCCGACTCCCATCAAATACCGGGGCTGGTCCCGGGGAAGCGCGGGCATCGATGCCTCGATCATTTCATACATCATGGGTTTGGTCTCGCCTACGGACAGACCGCCCAAAGCATAACCGTCGAAGCCGACATCGACAAGAGCTTCAGCCGAGTGTTTCCGGAGATCGGGATACATCCCGCCCTGAATAATACCGAAGAGCGCCTGGCCCCTGTCTTTTTTTGCCGCACGGCAGCGCTTTGCCCACCGAAGCGTCCGATCGAGCGACTCCTGCGCATAATCCCGCGTCGCCGGGTAGGGGGTGCATTCGTCAAAGGCCATAATGATGTCCGCGCCGAGCGCCTCCTGGATCTCCACGGCATACTCCGGTGTGATCAGATGCTTGGCGCCTCCGTCGATCGGGGACTGGAACGTCACCCCCTCTTCAGTGATCTTTCTGAGCTCCTTCAGGCTGAAGACCTGGAACCCGCCGCTGTCCGTCAGGACCGGCCTGTTCCACCCCATGAACTTCTGGACCCCGCCGAACTCCTTGATCAATTCATGTCCCGGCCGCAGGAACAGGTGGTACGTGTTCGAAAGGATGATCTCCGCGCCGATGCTCTCCAGGTCTTCCGGTGAAAGCGTCTTGACCGTGGCCTGCGTCCCGACGGGCATGAACACCGGCGTATTTACTTCGCCATGGGGGGTCGTGAATTTCCCCAGCCGCGCGGAGGAAGCGGCGTCATTTTTTATCAAAGAAAATTTAAACATCACAGGGTCCAGGGTCCGGGGTGCAGGGTCCGGGTTTTTTTACGCTTACGCTGGCCCCTGAACCCTGGCTCCTGTCCCCTGTTTTCTCACATTCTTTCCGGCGCACTGACCCCGAGGATCTTGAGCGCGCTCTGGATCACCGTCTTTACCTGCTTCATGAGAAAAAGCTTGACCGTTGTCCGCGCCGTATCTTCGGTTATGACCCGGTGCTTGAAATAGTAATTATGCAGCAAACCGGCAAGGTCCTGGAGGTAGAAGGTCAACCGGTGCGGCTCGTAGGACAGTGCGGCTTCTTCGATGACTTCGGGATATTTGGCAAGCATCTTGATGATGTTCTGTTCTTCTTCGAGGTCGAGCAGGGCAAGATCAACGTCTTCTCCCCTCGGTACGGCAAGCTTCCGGGCTTCCGCTTCGCGGAACAGGCTTGACAGCCGCGCATGAGCGTACTGCACGTAGTATACCGGGTTTTCCCGGGACTGTTCCTTCGCAATATCGAGGTCGAAGTCGAGGTGGCTGTCGGACCGGCGGGTAAGGAAAATATACCGTGCCGCATCGCCGCCCACATCCTGGATAACATCCCGGAGCGTCACAAAATTCCCTGCCCGCTTCGACATGGGAACGGGCTGTCCGTTCCGGAGGATCGCAACAAGCTGGACCAGCACGACGTGGAGAGAATCCTTGGGATGGCCGAAAGCCTGGATCACCGCCTGCACCCGCGGTATGTAGCCGTGATGGTCGGCTCCCCAGATATTGACGAGCGTCTTAAACCCCCGGGCCAGCTTGTTCCGGTGGTAGGCGATGTCCGTGGCAAGATAAGTATAGCTCTTGTCCTTCTTTACCACAACCCGGTCCTTGTCATCGCCGTAGGCAATGGAGCGCAGCCACAAAGCCCCGTCCTGCTCGTAGAGGTTCCGGCTTGCCGTCAGTTCATCGAGCGACTTCCGGACCGACCCGTCGGCAAGCAGCGTGGCCTCGCTGAACCAGGTGTCGAAGCGGACCCCGAAGGCTTCGAGGTCGGTCCGGATATCAACGAGCATGGCGTCTTTGCCGTAGTCCCCGAACCGGGTCTCGCACTCTTCAAAAGGAACGTTCAGGAATTTGTCGGAGTGGACCTTGCTGAACCCCTGGGCGATTTCCTCGATGTAGCTCCCGTGATATCCATCCTCGGGAAAGGGGAAATCGTTGCCGAACGACTGCTGGTATCTGGCATACACGGAAAGCGCGAGAAGCCGTATCTGCCTTCCCGCGTCATTGATGTAGAACTCGCGCGATACATCGTATCCCACGGCGGATAGCAGATTCGCAAGCGCGTCGCCGACTGCAGCGCCCCGTCCGTGGCCCACGTGGAGGGGCCCCGTCGGGTTGGCGCTCACAAATTCGATGAGCACCTTTTCTCCCTTGCCGATATTCAAAAGGCCGTAGGCGGGTCCCTCTGCATCGATTTCAAAGAGCGTTTTTTTCCAGCGATCCTGCCGGAAGACAAAATTGATGAACCCGGGGCCCGCGATCTCGGTCTTTTCGATGATCCCGTCTTCATCCTGGATATTGCCCACGATGATCTCGGCGATCTTCCGCGGCGCTTTGGCCTCCGGCTTGGCCAGGGTCATGGCAAGGGTCGTGGCAAGGTCGCCGTGACTCTTGTCTCGCGGAGTATCGAGCGTGATGACCGGCTGTGTTTCGAGTTTGAGTTCGCCTCTTTCTTTGGCCCGGCTTAAGGCTTGGAGCAGGATTTCGGTCAGCGTTTGTTTCATCGATAATCAGCAGTTCCTTCGCGGTTTACAGGAGAGAAAGTATATCGTATCTTTGAAAAAAGTCAATAAAATAATCCCTTTACTTGCCTTCTTCGGTGTGGTATTTTTATCATAATAGACGGGGTGCCGGCATGTGGATACAGA
>DAIDTZ010000126.1 GCA_027456925.1 Nitrospirota bacterium | reverse complement strand
GTTCATGCCGCAGGGGAGCGCAAAGCGTATCGGCCTCGCGAAGGAGCTTATCTGCCGGTCCCACTGTTGCAATGGCGCTCCTCATTTTTTTAGCAGCGAGTAGCATATCAGCGTCCTTCCTGCTACAATTAAAATCAAGTTCAGTGCCGGGATAAGATACCAGCCCTCTGCGGCTGTGATCGCTCCCTTATTGCCGAAAGTTCGGCATGGTGCAGGGCAATGAAAGCCGGGGAAAGAAGATTTTTTTTACCCTTGTATTGCCTTCCCCACTTATTATAAAATAGCCCCGCTCTTCACCAATGCTTAAGGAGAACGCATGCCATCTGAGATCATCGTAAACGCAGGCCGCGAGGAAACCCGCGTGGCCCTTCTTGAAAACAGTCTCGTCACGGAAATCTACATCGACCGGAAAAAGGACCGCGGCATCGCCGGCAACGTCTACAAAGGCAGGATCATGAAGGTCCTGCCCGGCATGCAGGCGGCGTTCATCGACATCGGCCTGGAGAAATCCGCGTTCCTCTACGTCGGCGATGTCTTCGACAGCTCGTCGGAATACACGCCCCTGATGGAAGACGAGGGCCTGGAGCTCGAGGTCGAAACGAAACGAAAACGCGCCCACGCAAACCAGATCGAAGACCTGTTGCAGGAAGGACAGGAAATCCTCGTGCAGGTATCGAAAGAGCCGATCAGCACCAAGGGCGCGCGGGTCACGACCTACATCAGCATTCCCGGACGCTACCTCGTCATGATGCCCGGTGTGAACCATATCGGCGTCTCGCGCAGGATCGAGAACAGCGAGGAGAGGAAGCGGCTTCGCGAGATCGTGAGCCGCTTGCGGAAGCCGAATACTGGCTACATCATCAGGACCGCCAGCCAGGGGCGAAGCGAAGAGGATTTCGTGGCCGACATAGAGTTTTTGAGCAGGCTCTGGGACAACGTCCAGAAGAAAAAAGAGCGGGTCTCGGCGCCGGCGCTCCTGCACAACGAGCTCGACCTGGTCTTCCGCGTGATCCGCGACGTGTTCACCCGCGACGTGGACAGGATGGTCATCGACTCTCCCGACGAGTACCAGCGCGTCAGGGAATTCGTCGACTCCTATATTCCGCCGCTTTCCCGGCGGGTGAAGCCCTACGACGGCGATGACCCCATCTTCGACCACTACGGCGTGGAAATCGAGATCTCCCGCGCCCTGGGCAGAAAGGTCTGGCTCAAGTCGGGCGGCTACATTATCGTGGACCAGACCGAGGCCCTTGCGGCGATCGACGTGAACACCGGCAGGTACGTGGGCAAGCGCACGCTCGAGGACACAATCCTGAAGACGAACCTCGAAGCCGTGCGGGAGATCGCCTACCAGCTCCGTCTCCGGAACATGGGCGGCATCGTCGTTCTGGATTTCATCGACATGGAGCGTGAGGACAACCGCAGGAAAGTCTATTCAGCGCTCCAGGAAGCGCTCTCGAACGACAAGGCCAAGACCACGATCTCGCACATCTCGCCCATCGGTCTTATCGAGATGACCAGGAAGCGCATCCGGGAAAGCCTCGGCCGCACGCTCTGCGAACCCTGCCCCTACTGCGACGGCCGCGGCTACATCAAGTCGAGCCGCACCATGTGCTACGAGGTCCTGCGCGAACTCAGGAGGGCCTTCTCGAGCGCCGACGAAAAGAAGGCGCTCGTCACCGTCAATTCCGTGGTGGCCGATATGCTGTATGACGAGGAGCGCCTGGGCGTGGAAGAGCTGGAAAAGGAATTTCAGAAGAAGATCGTGATCAAGGCCGACCCCAACTTGCACCAGGAGCAGTATGAAGTGGTGATGGTGTAAGGCGGGGTTCCTGAGGTTAGCGTAAAATTGTTTAAAAAATGGCATTCCCCCCGGCCGAGTGCGACAAACTCGAGGACGGATCTCGAATTCCGAGGTCAGATCAAGGACCCGGAGTGTTGCCCGACAATGCTGGAGTCATTCAATGAATAATCTGCTTGCGCAATTATTTTCCCGCCGATCGAAATCCGCAGGCGGCGCGGTGCGGGTCCTGTCGTGGTTCAAGAGCTCCTGCAACCGCTTCATCTCGGGCCTCGACCCGATGGTGCCGATGATACTCATGGCGGCGGCGGTCGGCTTTATCAGTTCTCTTGCCGTTGAATTGTTCCGCAAGGGAATGTACACGATCATCCGCCTCTATTCCACCCATGAACATCTCGTGGCGGCTGCGCGCGATTTGCCGTGGTGGATGCGGGTGTTAATACCCACGCTCGGAGGTCTTGGCGGCGGGCTGGTGATGTGGGCGGGCCACCGCTGGATCAAACGCCCGCATGGACCGGAATATATGGAGGCGGTGCGCGTCGGCAACGGCATCCTGCCTCTCGGACCGAATCTCATCCGGACCGTTTCCTCCCTGGTCGGGGTCAGCGGAGGCATTACCATCGGCCGCGAAGGAACGATGATCCAGTTCGCCTCCGTGACATCCTCCATTCTTGGACGGCTGGCCCACGCGGACGCCGCCCATCGCCGGCTGATCGGCGCCTGCGGCGCTGCCGCGGGTTTTGCCGGCGCTTATCACGCGCCGATCGCGGGCACTCTCTTCGTCGGGGAAATCATCCTCGGGGGGCTGGCGCTGCGGGAGATTACCGCCGTACTGGTTGCGGCAGTTATCGGTGAGCTGACCACACAAGCGTTGTTCGCCACCGGTCCGCTCTACCTTTCGCACGTCGTACCGGCAGTGGGATTTTCCGATTTATTCGATGCATCTCTCGTAGGGTTGATGGCCGGCCTGGTCGGCCCCGCGTTCCTGTGGCTGCTCGCCGCCGCAAACCGCAAATACCAGCCCCTCATCGGCTTTTTGCCGCTGCGCATGGGTTTGGCCGGACTGGGCATCGGCCTGCTGTCGATACTGCGCCCGGAGGTCTGGGGCAACGGGTACAGCATTATTCAATCTTTTTTCGTTTCTCACTGGGCGTTGAGCGCCGTGGCGGCGGTGTTCGTGCTGCGGCTGATCGCTGTGACGTTTGCCAGCGCCGCGGGCATCCCCGGCGGCGTGCTCACCCCCACGCTGGTGCTGGGCGGGGCCATGGGATTGATGGTGGGGCACACGATGCTGATCCCGTCGGCAGACCATTCGCAAACGCTGTGGGTGCTGGTCGGGATGGGCAGCTTGCTGGCGGCAACCACTCACGCTCCAGCGATGTCCGCGATCATGGTCTTCGAGATCACCCATAATTACAACGTCGTCCTGGCAGCGATGCCTGCCTGCGTGATCGCATCTGTTATCGGGAGTCTGCTGCGGCACCGTTCAGTCTATTCGGAAGCCCTGGGCCTGGGCAAGGGCATGCACGCCACGCCTGCTCCTCAGCGCCAGGCATTTCCGAGCCGCAGTCCCGACGAATCCCCTTCCGAGCGCGTTGACACGTAGCCAGGGCACGGGAGCCACACGGGACCCGACCTTGTATCTAAATATGCTTTGAGCAAGCCCATAGCCGGCCGCAAACACCAGGATGCTCTTTTCACCGGCTGATGCCGTTGACGCCGCAAAAAGAAGCAGAGAAGGAGACGTACGATTTTCATTGAGAGAACTCCGACCTGCGAGATGAAAGTAAGCATTCGAGACTGACTAGGGTTCGGAGTGAGGAAACCGCGTCCGGGAAGGTTTCGCCAATGTCGTTGAGAGTGCCGCGGGCTCGCTCTGGTGATCAATGCGACCTACGAGCGTCGCAAAAAATAGCGGCACTTCCGCTTCGAACGTAAGCCGCTTGTTGCTGAAGGGATGGCTGAAGGATATCCGTCTTGCATGGAGCGCCATGCGCGGCTGCGCCTTGTCCTCTTTTCCGTACTTTGTATCGCCTACGATCGGGTGCCCGATGCCGGCGAGGTGCACTCGTATCTGGTTCTTCCTGCCCGTCAGCAGCGTCACTTCCAGCAAGGAAAGACCGCGTGTCTTCCTGAGCACCGTGTAAACCGTGCGGGACAGTCTGCCCTTTGTGCTGTCGGACGTGGAATAAACGTTGTATTGCTTGTCCTCCGCCAGGTAGGTCGTAATGGTATCAGAACCCTTTTCGCAGGTGCCGTGGACCACGGCCAGGTACTTCTTCTCCGTTTCCTTCCACCGGGCCTTCAAACGGAGCATTGCCTCTTCACTCTTTGCAAAGATGAGCACCCCCGAGGTGTCCCTGTCCAGCCGGTGAACAACGAAGAGATGCTTGCGGCTTCTCCCGCAGCCCCTGCTGATGTAATCCGTCAGCAGGGAGTGGGCTGTGCGCGATTTTTCCCTCTCCGTGGCAACCGCCAACAGGCCCGCGGGTTTGTCCACCACAAGGATATCTTTATCCTCGTAAAGGATTCCGAGCCCTTTCGATACGAACCTGATGTTTGAAGGAGACCGTCTTCGCATAGTAATTAAGGAAGCCCATCGGCCGTCTGGCTGCACATATGATCGGGATACCGTCGTGGAGGGTCGCTACGCCGCCGCAATGGGCCGGGCGCAGCCGATGCTGGTGGTGTATTTCATTTTCTTGGTGTTGAGGAGCGCGCGGTCCGCGGAAAGGATGAGGTCGCGCGAGTTTTTCCCGTCGCGCGGAAAAGACGCGATGCCGATCGTGACCGTCAAAGCAAACTCGTTATTGGTGATCTTCGCAAAACCCTCTTCTATCTCCTGTTTGATCCTGGTGGTGAACAAACTATAGGCCTTGGAAAGCTTGGTCTCGGGCAGGATGATGACGATCTCGTCGCCGCCGTACCGCGCGGCAAAGTCGGTGCTCCGGATGGCTCGCCGGATCGCCTCGCCGAGCGCGGTCAGCGCCCGGTCTCCGGACTGGTGGCCGTAGGTGTCGTTGAATTTCTTGAAGTCGTTCACATCGACGAGCGCAAGCGAGAACTCCCTGTTGTGGCGTTCCGCACGCTGGAATTCCCGGTCCAACACGCCTTCGAAACACCGGCGGTTGAACAAGCCGGTCAGGCTGTCGGTGTTCGCCTCCCGTATGAGCGTGGAATGAGCACGGGCGTTATTGATGGCGATCGAGGCGAAGGACGCGAGGATCTCCAGGGTCTGGAGGTCTTCTGCGGGGAACTTTCGAGGGGTGAAATCATCGACGTACAGAATGCCGACGACCTCGTTGTCTACGAGGAGCGGGACACAGACAAGGGACTTGATCCCCTCGTGAACGGCGATGGGATTGGCAAAGAAAGCTTTGTTCGTTGTGCTGTTGATGACGGTCACGGTCAAGGACTTGAGGATCCGGTCGGTGAGTCCGCCCCGGCGCACTTTCCACTCGCGGTTGGCGATAAAGCCCCGGGAAAAACCTTTATGCGCATGAATGCGCATGGTCGCGGTCTTCGGCGTGTAAAGGGCGATGCTCCCCGCCCGGGTCCCGGTGATCTCCATGGCCTTCTTGAGGATGATCGACAGGACTTTATCGAGATCCAGGTGGGAAAGGACTGTCCTGGACGTGTCCATGATATCGAGCAGGATCTTCTGTTCCTTCAAGGCCGCCATGAATCGTTCGCCCCCATGAGGCTGCTTACGATCTGTTTATTCGACGAGAAACCGGTACCGCCTCTGTCTTGATATCACAGAATAAGCAGATTGTCAATTAATCTTGTGCTGCCGATGCGAACTGCAACCAACAGCACCATGTTGCCAGCGGCGGCGTTGACAGGCGCAAGACTCTCCGGGTCAACGATCTCGATGTAATCGATCGAGATCCCCTTCTCCTCGGCCAGAATTGCCTGAATTTTGCTCCTGAGCTTCTCCGGCTCCCTGACTCCGGCAACAGCGAGCTCTTTTGCCGCGAAGAGCGCGCGATATATTACCGCGGCCCTGCGGCGCTCATCAACGTTCAGATAGCTGTTGCGCGAGCTCATGGCAAGACCGTCCTTTTCCCGGATGATCGGCATCACAACGATTTCCACGTCCAGGTTAAGGCCTTTTACCATGCCCTTGATGACCGCGCACTGCTGGTAATCCTTCCGGCCGAAGAACGCCTTGTGCGGTTTCACGATGGAAAAGAGCTTGGCGACCACCGTGGCAACGCCGCGAAAATGTCCGGGCCTGATTGCGCCTTCCAGGACGTCGGATAACCCCTCGACAACAACGAAGACCGAAGGCTTCTCAGGATACATTTCAGCGGCCGCGGGCATGAACAACACGTCGATGCCCGCTGCTTCGCATTTTTTCCGGTCGCCTTCCTCGTCGCGGGGATAGCGGCTAAAATCCTCCCGGGGTCCGAACTGCGTAGGATTGACGAAGATGCTCACCACCACGATGTCACAGGACTGCCGCGCCCGGCCCATGAGCGACACATGGCCGTCGTGCAGAAAGCCCATGGTGGGCACGAAGCCGATGGTCCGCCCCTGCGATCGAAGGGAGTCGGCAAAGGACTGCATGTCTGAAATGCCGGTGATGATCTTCATGGTTACAGCGGGCTATTTCCCGAGAAGTGTCGTGAACGTGTCGTGGTGGTTCTCTTCCTCGGCAAGGATCTCCTCGAAGAGCAGTCGTGTCGTCGAGTCGCCTTCCGATGCGGCCTGCTTGATGATCTCCTTGTACAGGTCAATGGCCTCTTCATCGGCCCGGGCATCAACCTCGAGCATGTGGTTGATATCGCCGCCGACGTTGATGGGCGAAGGTACGGTCGTCGGTGCGACATTGAAGTAGAAGAGCCGCTCGGCGATCTTTTCCGCGTGCTTCATCTCCGCTATGGCAACGTCCTCGAACATATCGGCGAGCTCGGCCGAGTTCAACCCTTTTGCCATCACGTGCTGCCACATGTATTGAACACTCACCTGGATCTCGCGGGCGATCGCCTTGTTGAGCAGTTCCGTCAATTTGCTGCTTGCCTTCTGTAGCATAGCTGTGCTCCTTTCGTAAGGGAAATGACCAGATTAAAAACACTATAGCTGAAAACAGCTGGAATGGGAAGTGCCGAGTGCGCGATCATCAACGCGCCATCGTCGCGCTGGGAAGCTACGGCATGGGCCGCCGGATGCCCCAGTGGGCGAGAAACTCCTGTTCAGCGCGTTCGGGGTCAGCTGCGTTATTGATGATCACCTGGCGGAGATGATGATAGCTGTCGGGATCGAGCGAAGTGAATTCCACGGCAAGGCTTCCCTTGACGGATCGGACCACGGCGCCGTCCGCCTGAATGATCACGGGGTGTTCCGAAGCCTTGAGAATGATGGAGACACGGCAGGGCGCCCCCGCGGCCGGGATCTCCTGATCGGTCTTCATGTGGAGGCCCCTGAGGCTGATATCGATTCGGTCCATCGACCGGATCGTATGCTTGCCGACCCGGATTTCAACCTCGGTGTTGAAAGGAACTCTCAGGAACTCTCTTTTTTCTTCTGCCTCTGAAACCATAGCCCCTTCCTTTCATGTCTTTTGTTAAGTATAACAGCTGCGATGCCTTATCGCAAATATTTCCGGGCTCATTCCTGAAACAGGCGGACAGAGCTCCCGGAAGATGTTTTTGCCGGCCGCCAGCCGCGCAAGCCTCTGGTTTTGTTTGACATATCCTTGGGTTTCTGGTAAAACTGTATATCTTACGCATTCACAAGAACAATCGGGCATTTTTGCGTACAGGGGGCGCAGTATTATGAAAAAACTGCTTGTCATTCTCATGGTTCTTGCAATCGGGCTAGTCGGCGCTCTGCCCTCTTCTGCCCAGCAACCTTCGAAAAAATTTACGCCCCGGGAAATCAAACGTATGGCGGAAACCCGTGCCGTTATCGAAACCAAGTTCGGCAACATGACCCTGAGGTTCTTTCCCGACGTGGCGCCGGGACATGTGAAGAATTTCATTGACCTTGCCAACAAGGGCTTTTACAACGGGACGATCTTTCATCGGGTGATTCCGGGGTTCATGATCCAGGGCGGTGATCCGATCACGAAAGACCCGGCCCGACGCAACGAGTACGGCACAGGCGGACCGGGGTACACGATCAACGCCGAATTCAACAACAGACCGCACAAGCGGGGCACCTTGTCCATGGCCCGGACTGCCGACCCAAACAGCGCTGGTTCCCAGTTCTTCATCTGCTTTCAGATGGACCCCCGGCAGCAGGCGGCCCTCGACGGGCACTACACCGTTTTTGGCGAAGTGGTAAGCGGCATGGAAGTGGCGGACAAGATCGCGTCGCTTCCCCGCGATACGCGCGACGATCCCTATGAACGCGTTGAAATAAAGGTAAAGATCCTCAGGGGCAAATAAGCGCGAGAACGCTGTCCACGCCTTGTTATTACACCTACTTTAAGGAGAAGACAACCATGGCCGAGACGAAGGCTACCATTGAAACAAAATTCGGGTCCATAACCCTGAAATTCTTTCCGGAAACAGCCCACGGTCACGTAAAGAACTTCATCGACCTTGCAAAAAAAGGCTTTTATGACGGGACGACGTTTCACCGCGTGATCCCCGGGTTCATGATCCAGGGCGGCGATCCGAATTCAAAAGACGCGGATAAAAGCAAGCACGGCACCGGCGGCCCCGGATACACCATCAAGGCCGAGTTCAACGATAAGCCGCATGTCCGCGGCGCGCTCTCCATGGCGCGGGCGGCCAGCCCCGACAGCGCCGGGTCGCAGTTCTTTATCGTCGTAAAGGATTCTCGGTTCCTCGACAAACAGTACACGGTTTTCGGCGAGGTGGAAAGCGGCATGGACGTTGTAGACAAGATCGTGTCCCAGCCCCGCGATCCCCGCGACAATCCGAACGAGCGCATCGAAATGAAAGTGAAGATCGTAGAAGGGAAATAATGGGGTCAAGTAGCAGGGGTCATGGGTCCTGGTCCGATCAAACCTTGACCCTTGCCCCTTGCCCCCTGACCCTTGACCCATAAGGGAGAGTCAACACTTGTCGCAGAAGATAAACAAGATCGTCGTTGCCTATTCCGGCGGGCTCGATACATCGGTCATCATCACCTGGCTCAAAGAAACCTACGGCTGCGAGGTGATTGCGTTCACGGCCGACATCGGCCAGGGCGAAGAACTCGAACCGCTCCGGGAAAAAGCCGTCAAGACCGGCGCAAGCAAGATCTACATCGACGACTTGCGCGAGGAGTTCGTCAAGGACTTCGTATTCCCCATGCTGCGGACGAATGCGGTGTACGAAGGCCGCTACCTCCTCGGCACCTCCATCGCGCGGCCGCTGATCGCAAAGCGCCAGATCGAGATCGCCCGCAAGGAAGGCGCCGACGCCGTCTGCCACGGCGCGACCGGCAAGGGGAACGACCAGGTCCGTTTCGAGCTGACCTATTATGCCCTCGAGCCCGATGTCAAGATCGTCGCTCCCTGGCGCGAGTGGGACATGAAAGGCCGCGAGGAACTGATCGCCTATGCGGAGAAGCACAAGATCCCCGTGACGGCCACGAAGTCAAAGCCCTATTCCACGGACCGTAACCTGCTGCACATCAGCTACGAAGGCGGCATCCTGGAAGATCCCTGGAAAGAATCCACTCTGGACATGTACACCATGGCCGTGCCCGTGGAAAAAGCCCCGGACAAGGCCGAGTATGTGGAAGTGGAATACCAGGCCGGAAATCCCGTTTCGATCAACGGCAGGAAGCTGTCCCCTGCGGCCCTGCTTTCCGAGGCGAACCGCATTGCCGGCAGCCACGGTATCGGCAGGATCGACCTCGTCGAGAACCGCTATGTGGGCATGAAGTCCCGCGGCGTGTACGAGACGCCGGGCGGCACGCTGCTCCATGCGGCGCACCGGGCCGTGGAGTCCATCACCATGGACCGCGAAGCCATGCATCTCCGGGACAGCCTGGTTCCGCGGTATGCCGAGCTCGTGTATTACGGATACTGGTTCGCTCCCGAGCGGCTGATGCTGCAGGCGATGGTTGATGAGTCCCAGAAGAACGTCACGGGCACAGGGCGGCTAAAACTCTACAAAGGAAACTGCGACACCGTGGGGCGCAAGTCCGCGGTTTCGCTCTACAACCCCGAGCTCGCCACCTTTGAGGCGGACCGCGTGTATAATCAGAAGGACGCCGAAGGGTTTATCCGCTTGAACGCGCTCCGGCTGAGGATAGGAAGCAAGGCGAAGGGCCCGACACGGTGAGGGGAATACGACAGGGAGACAGGGTGTGCACACCCATCGCCCCGTCCCCGCGTCTGATGCAAACAACCTTATGGCGATAAAAACGAAAAGAAAAGTAAAAGTGAAAACTGCGACAAAGGCCGCGCCAAAAGCAAAGCCCTGGGGCGGGCGGTTCACGGAAGCGACGAGCGCACTCGTGGAAGAGTACACCGCGTCGATTTCCTACGACTGGCGGCTTTATCCCTATGATGTCGCCGGGAGCATGGCCCACGCCATGATGCTGGCGAAAACCGGGATCATAACAAAAAACGAGTCCAGCCGCATCATCCGGGGACTGGAAGGCATTCTCAAGGAAATCGCATCGGGCTCCTTTTCGTTCAGCATTGAGCTCGAAGACATCCACATGAACATCGAGAGCCGGCTGATCGAGAAGATCGGGCCCGTGGGCGGCAAGCTCCACACGGCCCGCAGCAGGAATGATCAGGTGGCCCTCGACATTCGCATGTATCTGCGCGATGAGATCGCCGCCATCCACGACCTCCTGGGGTCGCTCCAAAAAACGCTCGTTGCGCTTGCGGACAAATACCAGGAGGTGGTCCTCCCGGGGTACACGCACCTTCAGCGGGCGCAGCCCGTGCTCCTGGGCCATCACCTGCTCGCGTATTATGAAATGCTCGAGCGGGACCAGGACCGGCTCGAGGACTGCTTCCGGCGGGTGAATGTGATGCCCCTCGGGGCCGGTGCGCTTGCCGGCACGGTGCTCCCCATCGACCGGAAGTTCGTGGCCAGGCAGCTGGGCTTCGGCAGCGTGAGCGAGAACAGCATGGACGCTGTTTCGGACAGGGATTTCGCCATAGAATTCGTCTCCGCCTGCTCCCTGATCATGATGCACCTCTCGCGCTTGTCCGAGGAGCTCGTCATCTGGTCCTCGTCGGAGTTCGGCTTCATCACGCTGTCCGATGCGTTCACGACCGGCTCGTCGATCATGCCGCAGAAAAAGAACCCCGATGTGGCCGAGCTCACGCGGGGCAAGACCGGCCGGGTCTATGGCAGCCTCCTATCGCTTTTGACGCTAATGAAGGGACTTCCGCTCGCCTATAACCGCGACATGCAGGAGGACAAGGAGCCGCTTTTCGACACGGCTGATACGGTGTCGCTCGCGCTCTCCGTGGTGACCGAGATGCTCAAGGGCGTCACGGTCCACAAAAAAACGATGCAGAAGGCGGCGGAGGACGGCTTCATCACGGCCACCGACCTTGCCGATTACCTGGTCAGGAAAGACGTCCCCTTCCGCCGGGCCCATGAGGTCGTGGGGAGGGCGGTGCTGCGCGCAACCGAGCTGGGATGCGGCCTCGGCGACATGACGCTCGCTGAATACCGGAAGCTGTCGCCGCAGATCAATAACGACGTCTACGACGCCATCTCCGTCAAATCGTCGGTAAGCAGAAGGACGTCGTACGGCGGTACAGCCCCCGTTAACCTGAAAAAACGTCTGCAGACGCTCAAAAAAATGCGATGAAGATCTGCGCCCGGTGGTTTCGCGCGGCCTGTTTGGCGCTGGTGCCCGCAGCACTTGCCGCCTGTGCATTGAAAAC
>DAIDTZ010000125.1 GCA_027456925.1 Nitrospirota bacterium | reverse complement strand
GCGACGCGTTGTCCGCGTTCTGTTTGATCGTGGCGTTCATTTCTTCGACCGATAACGACGCTTCTTCGGCCGCCGCGGCCTGTTCCGTAGCGCCCTGAGACATCTGCTCGGCGCCGGACGCAAGCTGCTGGCTCCCGGAGGTCACGTTTTCCGCAGCGATCTTCGCGTCTCCAACGACTAACTTGAGCCGATCGAGCGTGTTCTTCATGGCCATCAGCAACTGGCCCGTTTCGTCCATGGTGTAAGGGTATTTAAAATGGTATCTCTATACCCCTCAAGAGTTGAATGCTCCACCTCTCGAATAACGATAAGCCTTGTCTCGTAACCTGCAACTATTGTCATCGCTACTATTCCCACCGCAACAAGGAAAATGATAGGCGCTGTCAGCTTAAACTTCAGGGAAAGACTCTTGAGATTATTCATTTAGTCCTCCGTATCCTTCGCTCGCCTAATTTGCCCTTAAAATTTCTCAAACTCCGCGTCTTTCGAGTCATACCCGCGGGTAGTATGCTCCAGGTCCAGCGCCACGCCGCCCTGTTTGACTGTGGCTCCGGCCTTGATTTTCGGGAGCAAGTGCGCAACCTGCACCTTATGCTGCGGTAGGACATGCTTTGCAGCATGCGGAAGCGCGCGTAAATCCGCTCCCTTGCTGGCAACCTTAAAGAAGGCGATCGTGCTCTGGAGCTGCTCGGCCTGGGACGCGAGCTCTTCCGCCGTCGAGGACATCTCCTCGGCCCCCCCTGCGTTCTGCTGGATCACCTGATTGAGCTGCTGGATCGCGCTGTTGATCTGGTCCGCGCCCGAGTTTTGCTCTTTGCTGGCGGCGCTGATCTCCTGCACCAGTTCCGCAGTCTTCTGGATATCCGGCACCAGCTTGCCTAGCATCTGTCCCGCCCGCTCGGCAACTTCAACGCTCAATCCGGATAGTTTGCTGATCTCGCCGGCCGCGGTCTGGCTCCGTTCCGCGAGCTTCCGCACTTCGGCGGCAACCACGGCAAACCCCTTGCCGTGCTCTCCGGCGCGGGCCGCCTCGATGGCCGCATTCAGGGCCAGCAGGTTTGTCTGGCGGGCGATCTCTTCGATAATGGAGATCTTCGATGCGATCTCCTTCATGGCGCCTACGGTCTCGGACACCGCCTTACCGCTCTCCGTGGCGTCGGCGGCGGATTTAAGCGCGATCTTTTCGGTCTGCGACGCGTTGTCCGCGTTCTGTTTGATCGTGGCGTTCATCTCTTCGACTGATGACGACGCTTCTTCCGCCGACGCCGCTTGCTCCGTTGTACCCTGGGACATCTGCTCCGCGCCAGAGGACAGTTGCTGGGACCCTGATGCCACGTTGTCCGATGCACTCTTTACGTCTCCCACAACCATCCTGAGCCGCTCGACCATGTTCTTCATGGCCGTGAGCAACTGGCCGATTTCATCCTTACCCTTCGGGACAATATGGATATTAAGGTCGCCCCCTGCCAGGCTGTTGGATACAGCCACAGCTTCTTTAAGCGGCACGGTTATGCTTCGTATTAACAAGAAGGCAACCACCAGACTCATCACTGTCCCGATCAGGATCAGCAATATCGAGCCGAAAAAAACAGCGTGGTATTTGTCCGCAGCGGTTTTCGCAATAGCTGAAAACGCCTCTTCCTCTTGTTGCTTGGTTGATTCGGCGATGGATGCGGCGAGTTCCGTGGGCTCTCGATCCATGCCCTTTACCATATTATCCACGGCATGAACGCCTTTCATATCGCCCGAACCATAGTGGCTCAGTGCGTCGTGGTATTTGGAACCCATCTCCGCATGCTTTTTCAGAAATTCGTCGACTTTCGACTGGTCCAGCTTCAATGTCATGAGCAGGGCCTTCAGTTCCCCTCCCCTGCTCCGAACCTCGGACTCCTCTTTTTTGAAGTTTTCCCGGTATTTCGCGAAATCCTTCGGGTTGTAGCCTCTTAATAAAGTATCCTTCCATTCCTGGACCTGTTTCTTGAAATGGATCACGACGTCATCAGCATCGATGACGGCCTGCGTGAACGTTTTGGCGGTATCCATGCTCGCGGTCATCTGGCCGTTCGTGCTCGAAATGCCGTGCAAAAGATAGACGCCTACGCCCACCAATAAGACCGACATGAAAACTACCAGCATACTGAGCTTCACACTTATCTTTTGATTCTTCAACATGGTGAGTCCTCCTTATCCTTTCATTATTGTGTCGATTTAAGCTCAAGGTAATGACGCTCAAGCTGTTCAGTTGCAATCACACCATGCGGATATAGGTCAAAACCGTCGTCCTCTGTCTTCCCGCGTGGTGTACCTATCTTTATGTTCTTAAGCTTGCCTCTTCTCGCTGCATGTTATTTCAATAATTACGGTAAAACTTTCCCCGTAACTGTCTCCCTTGCGCATGTCTTCGGCTTGGACGTCTTCTCAGGACACATCTTATTCCTGGTCGCCTACATTTCCTGGCGTTTAACCAGCCGGAGAATTTTTTTGAGAAGTCGAGACTATCCAAAACCTAATGTCTCAGGACTGAACTATAGCAAGAGCAATGCCAGCTCAAAATCTTCAATATTTCAGCATCCTGCTGGAATACGGCGTCTTCTTTGTTAGACAACTTGTCTCATGATAAGAACAACCTGTCCGATGGAACAAAGCAGTGGAGCTTACAGCACCGGTCATGACCGTCATCGACGTCCTCAAAACATGCATCATTACCGCGAAACCATAAGAAGCGATTCGATGAGCCCATGGAGCTCGCTGGGTTGAACGGGCTTCGTCACGTACCCGCTGGCGCCCAGTTCCATCCCTTGTTTCGTAAATTCTTCCGTACCTTCAGTGCTCGAAATAATGATCGGGATGCGCTCATACGCGCCGAGCTCTTTAACCTTTTTAATAAACTCGAGGCCGTTCATCACCGGCATATTGATATCGAGCATCACCAGGTCGACATCTGGGTGCTGCGCAAGCTTGTCAAGGCCGAGCCTGCCGTTCTGCGCAGTCACAATGGTACATTTATAACGCGCGAACATCATCTTGTACATTTGCTGGATCAACGCGGAATCGTCAACGATTAAAACCTTTTTCAACATATGCCCTCCACATGATCGCTCGGTTCCCGCAGCAGAGAACGCCGTTCCTTCTTCTCTCCCGGAGACGCGGCTTTATTTTTCCTTCAGCAGGTCCAGGAAGCTCTGGATCGTCGTCAGTTTCCGTTCAGACTCGGAATACAGCTTCGAGGAAAAGAGCGCCGTCGCCGCATGGCCCGCAAGCATCGAGAACAGCTCGTAGTCCACGTTCGCGAACTCGCTCTTCTGGACGAGCAGCTTGTAGATCACGATCGTGCCGATAACGTGTTCCTTGATCTTGAGCGGTATGCAGACGAGCGGGTTCTCGTAGTCCACGTCCGTAACATCGGCAGGATCGCCCTGCCGGTAATATGCTTCGCCGGTCCTGGCCGTCGTGCCGATCTTGCCGTGGCCGAGCCGGACGGCGGGCCGCGGCTGGGGACCC
>DAIDTZ010000124.1 GCA_027456925.1 Nitrospirota bacterium | reverse complement strand
GCTCTCCGGTATGCAACATATCTGGAATTCATAATAGGGTTGTAGAACGAATGAAGGTTTACTATACTGCTGACCGGGCAGCCAGTCAACAGGGAGAATACCGACCGCCCGGCTCTTGCTGAAAGAATATTTCAGACTTGTTTACAGCCAAAGAACAAGCTATCATTCGGGGCGCATAAACGGGAGAGCGATCGGAAAAAGAGAGGGATATCCGCAATGGAGACCGAACGTGAAGAGACGTGCCCGGACTGCAACCTGCCAACCAGGGATTGCATTTGCTGTCCTGGGTGAAGCCATGTCTGCCCCCTGGACCAGGGGGAATCCTATTGTCCGATTTGCCTTCCCGATCCCGGGCTGACGCCGGAAAGCTCCTGAGGCAAATACCAACGCAGTCATCTTGCGCCTTTGCCCTAACCCGGACAAGCCGGAAAAGCTTTTGACAGGATTACAGGGTAGCATCGGGTAAGTGCGGATTTTGCTTTAAATAACTCCTGTAAATCCTGTTTCCTGTCAAAGGTTTAAGATTTTTTCTATCCATTTTGAGCAGAATTTCATTCGTAACTGACTAACTCTGCGCCCTTTGGGTGCTCCGCGTGAAACGCCTTTGCACTGTTTGAGATAATGAGGGAATACTCGGTAACGCGGAGAGAATGGTTCCCGACCTCGTGCTCCCTCGCGTCGATGGCGCTTACCAACGCATCGAGAGTCACGAGGTAGGCCGTATCGATGAAGTGGACCACTCCTTCGAGATAGGTGTCGTTGAAATAGCAGTGCTCGCAGCGAAAGGACCCGTCCGGCCGCATGACATACCGGTCTGCTTCGATGGGCCGGCCGCAGTTCGGGCAGGAATAGAGGTGGGTGGTCATATGATACGTTCAACGTTCCGGGTTCAATGTTCAGCGACTCCGTCCGACCGGACGGTCAATAGGGCCTTCAGGAGGTGCAAACCATGCCGGGCACGAACTTCGCCTCGGCAAAGATGTCCCGGGACGGCTTCTGATAGTAGGGGCACTTCTCTTCCCTGCATCCGTGGGGATGTTTCCCGCTGTGCCTGCACAGCGCAGCTCCGCTCCTGACCGGAAGAATGATCCCGAACCGTTCGCCGAACAGGTTGCTTGCCTCCGTGATCGCGGCGCGAGCGTAAGCCTTGCAGCAGCTCGGCCCGGTCAAATCGGCTATGCTCCTGGAAACTCTGATCACGGCCTCCATCGTGATCTTCTGCTCGCTGTCGGACCCGCACCGCGCGCCCAGAAAGATCGAAAAACAGGCCCCCACTGCAGGCGCAATGCCGCAGACGCCGGTGAGGCCGCAGTGTCCGCTAACGGCCTGCTTCGTTGTCCGTTTGAAGGCTTCATGGATATCGTCGTTCGTGATCTTGCCGCTCCCGTAGGGTGAGTTCTTGAGCGCGGCCATGAACGCGCCGGCAACGAGGGACGCATGTTCGCACCCGAGCATGGGGAGCCCGGGATGGGCCATCATGAGTTCGGCGATCGCAAGAGGGTCTTTGCTCGTGGTGGAAAGGGCGAGATCCTCGATGACCCGAAGCGCGGTCTTTCCTTGGCACGCTTCACAGATGAAGTGCCCTTCCGGGCATTTGCTGCGGCCTTGTTCGCTGCTCCCGCAGAAGGTGCAGACGAATGATTCCGCCTTCGCGACAGGCGTAGTCGCTGATCCGCAAACCAAGCATGGTGTATTGTTGTTGATTGCCATAGAAAAACTATACCTTATTTCCCCGTCGATTTCAATGCATGATCCGGCCTTCTCGCTGCAGGCAAATCACTTTTTTCTGAGCAAATAGGCGTGGGCGGAAAGTCCGGCGCCGAAAGCCACCATGATGCACCAGTCGCCCGCCGCGATTCCCCGTTTTTCGAGCTCGCGAAGCACGAACCAGACCGTGGGGGACGACATGTTGCCGTGCTCGGCCAATACGCGGCGTGTGGCGCCCACCTGGTCTTCCGAAAGTCCGATCCCGTCCCGCAGGGCATTGATGACCTTTTCTCCCCCGCTGTGGAGCGCCCAGTGCGTGATGTCCCGGGGCGTGAGGGACAGGGGCCCCAGAACATCGGACACAACCTGGGCCGCCGCCTTTTTTATGAGGTCGGGAAGTCTGAGCGAAAGCTGGTTATGGAGCTGTCCCTTCTTGTGCACATACCGGATATGCTCCCTCTTTTCCGGAACATATTGGCTCGCCGACGCCACCAGTTCGTAGCCCTCCGGTTTTGTCCAGAGCACGGCAGCCGCTGCCCCGTCTCCGAAGAGCGTGTTTGACAAGAGCAGGCTGAGGTCGTTGTCCATCTGGAACGTGGCGGTACAGATCTCCACGGCAACGCTCACGACGACACCCTTCCCTTTTCGCGCAAGGAGCGATTCGGCGACTTCCAGATTGGGGATCGCTCCGCCGCATCCGCTCCCCACAAGATCGTACACCCTCACGTTCCGCGAAAGGCCCAGCTTCTCGATCAGATAGGTCGAGATCCCAGGACAAATATACCCGGTGCAGGTATTCACGACAAGGCCGGAAACATCGGCAACGCCGAGGCCGGCGCGCTCCAGCGCCCCGTTGATCGCCTGGGCCGAAAGGTCCTGAGACCACTTCGTGAAGCGTGCAACGCGGGCGTCCACGTCTTCATCCACGAGGTCCTCCATATCGTCGATTGCCAAGTTTCTCTGTTTGATGCTCGGATGAGAGAAGAGGGCGTGGATGAGCGACATGCTTCGCGAGTTTAGCCTCCCCTGGTAGTGTTTGCGCGCCAGCTGTTCGAGCGCGTCCTGACTGGCTGCGAGAGGAGGCGTTGCAGTAGCAACTGACGCAATATGCGCCCCGCTCTTTGTTCGCGACTCGTTCATGGACAATTCCTTTCTTCGCCGTCAACGTGGGGCTGCATCTCCATGCCGAAAAATCGCAATCCCCTCCGGATATGGCGCGTATGCCGCCAAAGCGGCGTTGTGAGGCCCAGCCGGCAGCCGAGTTGATGGAAAGCCGGCAGATAGGGGGAACTGAGGGAATCGGCGCACATGAAATTCATGTGCCGTTGAATTGAATTACGCACCTGCTGCTCCATCCGCCGAGGGTCCACGCCGGGAGAGGTATAAAATATCGGCGAAAGCATTTCAGCAGGGGGAAGGGAGAGCACGCCCTGCTTCCGCGCGATCGTTTCGAGCTCGGTGCCCGGATAGATCCGGATCCCGATCGTAAAAAACGCGGCATCCCCGGGCCTGATCTCCTTCTCGGCAAAACGCAGCGTTTCTTGAACAGTCTCTTCCGTCTCGCCGGGCCCGCCGAACATGAAGATCCAGAGGCACGGCACGTTGTGGCGCCGTACGGTCTCCGCAGCCTTGTGCACGTGGGCCGCGGTAAAGCCCTTCCGGAGTCCCGAAAGCACGGGGTCAGACGCGCTTTCTACGGTCATGCCCATGCCGCTAAAGCCCGCACGTTCCATGGCAAAAAGCAGGTCATCGTCCAGAAAAAGCGGATTCACATCCATGCTTTGAAACCGCGCGAGGAGCCGCTTTTTGGCAAGAGCGTCACAGAGAGCCAATGCGTGGCTAGGGGGAGCATTGAACACGCTGTCCACGAACTCGAAATCCCTGAACCCGCTCATTGCCAGCTTCTGAACGGAATTCGCCACGATTCCGGGGTCCTGCAGAAAGCGGCCCTCTCCTTCGATAGTGGGATACGTACAGTACACGCATTTAAACCCGCAGCCAACCTTGGTCTGAATCGGCACGGTAGCCGAACGGGAGCGATAGGCATTGACGTCGATCCAGCGCGAATAATCGGGAGCAGTAGAGCCCCATCCGCCAAGAGCCGGAGGATGCCACGTCGCGGGATTGCCTCCGTCGAGAGGTCCGGGATCAGCCGCAACCTTCGCGCCCTCTCCCCGCTCTTGGACAATGACGCCCGGAAGATCATCCAGAGGCTGTCAGGAGTTCAATCGGTCGAGAAGCCGGGGGAATACCGCGGTCCCGCCTCCCCTGACAGCGCAGGTCGCGCCTGTTGCGCGCAGGATCTCCTGCGGCATAATCGACAGGGCCGCTCCCCCGAGAATCACGGGAGCATCGGTCTCGGCCTTGATCCGCCGGACCATGGAAGCGAGGTCCCCGATATAATACACCGGTTCCTGCATCGAGTTATTATCGATGTTCCGGACCGAGAGCCCCACGGCGTCATATCGGCATCGCTTTAAGGC
>DAIDTZ010000123.1 GCA_027456925.1 Nitrospirota bacterium | reverse complement strand
ATCACCAGGGACGGCAAGACCGGGAAGAGCACCTTTGAGCAGGACCCGCTGGAGGTGGTCAAAAAGGTCCTCTCTGCGTACAAACCCGTGCCGGACCCGTCGCTGCCGCGGTTCTTCGGCGGAGCTGTCGGTTTTATGGGGTACGATGTGGTCCGTTTCTTCGAGGAGCTTCCGGCGCGCGAAAAGGAGGGCCTCGGGACCCCCGATGTTTTCTTCATGATCACCGACACGCTGGTGATCTTCGACAACATCACTCATATGATCAAGGTGGTGTCGAACGCCCATGTAAAAGGGCAATCGGCCGAGGCCGCGTATAAGGAAGCGACGAGGAAGATCAATGCCCTGGTCAGGAAGCTTAAAAGCAGGGGCAAGGGGCAAGGGGCAGGAGGCAGGGGAAAGTCGAAAGCCAAGGAGCATTCCCTAACTTCAAATTTCACGAAAACCCGGTACGAGCAGGCGGTGCTCAAGGCAAAAGAATTCATCAAGGCAGGCGACATTTTTCAGGTTGTGCCTTCCCAGCGGTTTGAGACGAAGATCAACGTCGAACCCTACGAGATCTACCGCGCTTTGCGCCTGATCAACCCGTCGCCCTATATGTATTTTCTGCGCTGCGGAGATACGACGGTCGTCGGAGCTTCACCGGAGGTCATGGTCAGGCTTGAGGGCGACCGGATCGATCTACGGCCCATCGCGGGTACGAGAAAACGGGGCGCGACCGAAGAAGAGGACCGCGGTCTTGCAGAAGAATTGCTTGCCGATCCCAAGGAGCGCGCGGAACATATCATGCTCGTGGACCTGGGCAGGAATGACGTCGGCCGCGTGAGCGAGCCGGGCAGCGTGGATGTTTCCGAACTCATGGTGATCGAGCGCTACTCCCACGTGATGCATATTGTTTCGAACGTGCGCGGCAGATTATCGAAGGGCAGCGACTCCTACGACGTCATCCGGGCATGCTTCCCGGCAGGAACGGTCTCCGGCGCGCCCAAGATCAGGGCCATGGAGATCATCGACGAACTGGAGCCCACGCGGCGCGGGCCCTATGCCGGCGCGGTCGGCTATTTCGGCTTTTCCGGGAACATGGATACCTGCATCACGATCCGCACGCTGGTCATCAAAAAAGGCGTTGCCTATATCCAGGCGGGAGGCGGCGTGGTCGCCGACAGCGACCCGGCGGCCGAGTACCAGGAGACGGTGAACAAGGCAAAGGCCATGATGCGCGCCGTGGAGATGGCGGAGAAGGGTTTGGATTAAAGAATACCGGAACCACGGGTTCTGCTTCGCAGAACACACAGATAAACACGGATGGAAAAATAAAAATCGAATTTAGTTTTACTGTGTGCGACGAAGTCGCCAGTGGTTAATACGCTTGAGGTTCTTATGCTTTTAATGATCGACAATTACGATTCTTTCACCTACAACCTGGTCCAGTATTTCGGCGAGCTGGGGCAGGACCTGAAGGTGTACCGGAACAACAAAATCACGATCTCCGAGATCGAGAAGATGAATCCCGACCGCATCGTGGTTTCGCCAGGGCCCTGCACGCCCAAGGAGGCAGGGGTCTCGATCGAGGTGATCAAGCACTTTGCCGGCAAGCTCCCGA
>DAIDTZ010000122.1 GCA_027456925.1 Nitrospirota bacterium | reverse complement strand
TATGTGGGCGGGGTTCACGACCTGTATATATCTTCGGTCCTGACGCTTTCCATGAAGGTCATCCTGCTGCCGTACATCCTGCACAAACTCATTGTGAAGTTGAGGATCCATAAGGAAGTGGAGACGGTCGTCAATATCCCCACGACCATGCTGATGGGCATTGTTATCGTTATCTTTTCCTATCATCTGACCGCGCCCATCAGGGAATTGTCGACGCTCGTGACGCGTTCCACGCTGGCAGTGGCCCTGGCCACGGTCATGCTCGGATTTCTCATGATGATCACGCGCAAGCATGCGGTGACCCAGATCATCGGTTTTCTCGCCATGGAAAACGGGCTTTTATTCGCGGCAACGAGCGCCACCTACGGCATGCCGCTCGTAGTCGAACTGGGGGTTGCCCTGGACCTCCTGATCGCTGCCTTTATCTTCGGAATGTTCTTTTTTCACATCAGCACCACCTTCGACAGTCTTGATGTGGACCAGATGGCGAGATTGAAGGAAGAGGATTAAGTTCAGTTCATAGTTCAACGTCTGCAGTTCGGAGTTTTTATGGTCCTTCTTGTTCTCTTAATCGTTCCGCTTGTTGCAGCTTTGGCGCTGGCTTTTATCGGCGACCGGAAGCTCGCGCCTGAAGTGAACATTCTCGGTTCAGCAGCCACGTTCGCCGCAAGCGTCAAGCTGGCGCTCCAGGTCTATGAGCAGGGACCTATTCTTGCCGGGGATAACTTCTTCTTCGTCGATGCCTTCAGCGTTTACCTCACCGTGCTCACCGCGTTCGTTTCCATGACCACCGCCATCTTCAGCAGGCGGTACATGCGGCGCGAGCGGGAGCACGGGACCGTCGGCTCCAGGCGGATCCGCTTTTACCATGCGATGTTCCAGCTCTTTATTTTTGCCATGCTGCTCTGCCTTTTGACGAACAACGTCGGTATTCTCTGGATCGCCATGGAGCTGGCGACATTATCCACGGTACTTCTCGTGTCCCTTTACCGGACCCCGGCGGCGATCGAAGCGGCATGGAAGTATTTCATCCTCTGCGGCGTCGGCATCGCCCTGGCGCTCTTCGGCACCGTTCTCCTGTATTTTGCCGCGGAGAAGGTGCTGGGAGCCGGCGGGGCCGCGCTTCACTGGACAAACCTCGCCAGGGTGAGCAATCAGCTTGAACCCACGATTCTGTCTTTGGCGTTTGTCTTTCTCATGGTCGGTTACGGCACGAAGGTCGGACTCGTGCCGATCCACAACTGGCTCCCTGACGCCCACAGCGAGGGCCCGACGCCGATCTCGGCGGTCCTTTCCGGGCTCTTGCTCAATGTTGCGCTCTATGCGCTGGTCCGGTGCAAGGTCCTGGTGGACGGCGCGACAGGAACGAACCATTCGGGCCACATCATGATGGGCTTCGGCATTATTTCGATCATCGTCGCGTCCTTTTCCCTCCTGCGCCAGAAGGACATCAAACGGCTCTTTGCCTATTCATCCATCGAGCATATGGGCATCGCCACTTTTGCCTTCGGCCTGGGCGGACCGGTGGCGACGTTCGGCGCCTTGTTGCACATGCTGGTTCATAGTCTCACGAAATCGTCAATCTTCTTTACCGTGGGCCACGCTTCGCAGATGCACAGGACGCAGGAGATGGCGAAGATCAAAGGGCTGATCCGGGGCAATCCGCTTGTCGGATGGGGCTTGGCGCTCGGCGTCATGGCGATCGTGGGGATGCCGCCTTTCGGCGTGTTTACCAGCGAGTTCCTGATCCTGACCGCCACGATCAAGGACGCGCCGTGGTTCGCGCCGTTCCTGCTGCTTGGCCTCGGGGTGTCCTTTGCGGCGCTCTTTCGGAGGGTGCAGCCCATGGTCTCGGGAGAGCGTCCGCCTTACCAGCACCGCTTGAAGGTCGCGCACCTCCCGGTGGTACTGCACATGATGATCATCCTCGTTCTGGGTCTGTACATTCCGAAGTTTCTTGCCGAATGGTTCCAGACGGCAGTGGGGCTTTTGAAATGAGCAAACTGAAAGATGCCATAGTGACGGCATTCGGCGCGGACGCGAGAGA
>DAIDTZ010000121.1 GCA_027456925.1 Nitrospirota bacterium | reverse complement strand
AGTTGGCGTGACTGGGGATCCGATGCAGGCGACCTTTCTGTCCTATATACACGTTACGTTTGAACTGTCAAACTTGTAGATTTTGATCGATCCTGCATTTGATTCATTGAAGGTACTGTTTGAACCATTCGAGGACCGGTTGCATCGCTTCATTTGTCCTCTTCCCATACACGTCGAAGTGTACGCCGCCCTTTAGAGTGAAGAGCTTCTTCGGTTCCTTAGCCTTACGATACAACCTATCGGCGTCATCAGCCTCGAGCTCGTCCTTCTCAGCTTGAACGAAGAGAATTGGTGTTGGAGACACCTTGTCAATAATCTCTTCCGGCTTGTAGCCCAGCCACCCATCGACGGTTGCTAGAGTTGTTCTGTTGCCTTTTTCCTTTTCCACCTGTTCAGCACTCTTCAGGGAAGAGGCCAGATCAGGAGGCATGATCAGTACCGAATCGGTTCCCTTGCCCAAAAACCCATGGAAGTCTTGGGACTTGCCAGTCAAAGCCCTGTTTATCCTGTCCTCTTGAACCTTTTGCATGAGCGTTTCCCACTCCTGCTCGGTTCGAAACCTTCGCATTCTCCGCTCGCCATCACCGACCAAGACCATTGAGGCAACACACTTTACTCGTCGGTCTTGAGCTGCTATGTATGCTACTTCTCCTCCTCCCAAGCTCACACCTAACAAGGCGATTTGGTCGGGGTTCACTTCTGGTCTTGATTGCAAGTAGGATATGGCGTTCCTAGCGTCATAGATCTGTAGGTAGGGAATGACCTCGCCGCGGACGCCTTCGCTCTCGCCGAATCCTCTGAAATCCATGGTTAGGGCTACAAAGCCACCTGCGTTCAACTCTTCAGCGAACCCAGGAAAGAAAGCGTCCGCCGTACTCATGAAACCTGGCACAAGCACGACACCAGGAAAACGTCTTCCTTCGGAATTGTCAGGCGTGGAAAGTATTCCGGACAGCTTTAGGCCGTCGCTGTAATAACTTATTCTTTTTTTCATCGGGCTATCATATAGGATCTGCGTGAAGAAGATCAAGAGGACGCTGCAAAAGCGGAAGTAAACCGGAAGAAAGCAGAACGCACGGGCGGTGCGCACCTCTAACGGAATGCCGTTGCCTCTCTGCGACTATGTCGCGGGTGGCCCCTTTTTACCGTCCCGATCCGCTATCCCCCGGCTGCGTTGACCCTCCGTTGTGCACGGCCTATACTGCTGCTTCTGTCTCTTTCATACTAAGGAGAAGTCATCATGGAGCAGGCCGTCATACTGAGTGCAGTGCGCACGCCGATTGGGAAATTCATGGGAGGGCCTTCCTCGCTGACCGCGCCGGAGCTTGGCGCGCGGGTGGTGACCGAATCGGTGCGCCGGGCCGGCATCGACCCCAAGCAAGTGGACGAAGTTATCATGGGCAACGTGGTGCAGGCATGGATCGGCCAAAATCCGGCGCGCCAGGCGGCCTTGCGCGGCGGCCTGGACCCGCGCGTCGCCGCGATGACCATCAACAAAGTCTGCGGCTCGGGACTGAAGGCCGTGGGACTGGCGGCGCAGGGCGTGATGCTCGGCGAGACGGAAATCGTCGTCGCCGGCGGCATGGAGTCAATGTCGAATTGCCCGTATCTGATGATGGGCGCCCGCTCGGGCCTCCGCCTGGGCCACGGCGAGCTGCT
>DAIDTZ010000120.1 GCA_027456925.1 Nitrospirota bacterium | reverse complement strand
CAATTCATCGTTGCCGGAAATAGGAAATTTTTTCGGCGGCAGGGACCACAGCACGGTCATTCACGCCTGCAAGGTCACCGAAGAAAAAAAAGAAAAAGACCCGGATTTAAAAGCAAAAATCGAGATGTTAATTAGACAGATAAAACATTGAAACTAAATGATAAAAACAAGCAAAAACTTATTGCTATTTGGCCGGTTTTCTGATACCATTCTACGACGTGACAGGAGGCTTCCCCGATGAAATTGAAAATTAAAAAAGAGGAAATCCTGAAGGGGCTGCAGAGGATCCAGGGCGTTGTGGAAAAAAAGAACACCATGCCCATTCTCTCGAACATGCTTCTGATCGCCGAAGGCAGCAGTATTGAGATTATTGCCACGGACCTCGAGATCGGGCTGCGCGGCCGCTATGCGGCAGAAGTTGAAAAACCCGGGGCTGTCACGGTGTCCGCCAAGAAAATGTACGAGATCGTCCGGGAGCTTCCCGCGGAAGATTTGCAGATCAAGGTTGAAGACGGCAATTGGGTCAAGATCATCTCGGGCCGGTCCCAGTTCAAGCTCGTCGGGCTGCCCAAGGACGAATATCCCTCCCTTCCCGATGTGGCCGAAGAGGGCATGATCGCAATCGACGGCGAAATTCTCCGGGACATGATCAAGAAAACACTCTACTCCGTCGGGGAGAATGATGCCCGGTATGTGCTGAACGGTTTGTTTGTGCACATGTCCCAGGTCAAGGGGGGCCTCAATATCCGCATGGTCGGCACGGACGGCCATCGGCTTTCGATGATCGACCGGGTGATCGACGCCAAGCACAAGGAAGAGAGCCTCATCATCCCCAAAAAGGCCATGCTGGAACTCAGGCGTATCCTTGAGGAGGACTCTCCCAAGGGCGAGCTCCGGCTGGGCTTCAGCAAGAACCATGCGTTGTTCAAACGGGACGGGCTGGTCATGGTATCGAAGCTTATCGACGGCAATTACCCCAACTACCTTCAGGTGGTGCCGGCGAAGAGCACCAAAAAAGTCACCATCGCCAAAGACGTGTTTACCCATGCGGTGAAGCGTGTCTCGATCCTGTCCAAGGAGAAGACGAACGCGGTAAAGATGCAGCTTGAGGAAGGCCGGCTCATTCTCTCCACGAACAACCCGGAAGTAGGCGAGGCGAGCGAAGAGCTTGCCGTGGACTACAAAGGCGACAGCGTCGCCATCGGCTTCAATTCGCGTTACCTCATGGACGTGCTGTCGGCCATGGACCGGCAGACGATCGCCTTGGAACTGAACGACGCCTTAAGTCCCTGCCTGATCACGGAAGAGGGCGACGAGCATTACAAGTGCGTCGTCATGCCCATGCGGGTATAGGGAACATTCCGGGTTCCGGACGCCGCATCTCCGGCACGCTGCAGGGTACCCGTGACCCAAGCCCAATGACGTAGGGAGTTTGTGATTTGAAGAGCGGAGCTTATCTGAGTTTTTGCGAAAGTTATTTGGAATTTGTTCTTGGAGCGAGGGATTGATCCGGTACGGACAAATCCCTCTTTTTGCGAGGAGTGGATGGAATATACTGCAGACAGCATAAAGGTGCTCGAAGGTCTTGAGGCCGTCAGGAAGCGGCCTGCCATGTATATCGGCAGCACCGGGAGCGTCGGGCTTCATCACCTCGTCTACGAGATCGTGGACAACAGCGTGGATGAGGCCATGGCCGGATTCTGCAAGAACATCGATGTGATCATCCACGTGGACAACAGCATCACCGTGATTGACGACTGCCGGGGCATCCCCACGCAGATGCACAGCATCCAAAAGCGGTCCGCGGCCGAGGTGGCCTTGACCGTGCTCCACGCAGGCGGCAAGTTCGACAGCGATGTGTACAAGGTCTCCGGGGGGCTTCACGGCGTAGGCGTGTCCGTGGTGAACGCCCTTTCGGAATGGCTCGACCTCGAGATCAAGCAGAACGGCAAGGTGTTCCAGCAGCGCTACGAACGCGGAAACCCGCAGGCGCCGCTCGTCGTGACCGGCACCACCACCACGACTGGCACCAAGATCACCTTCAAGCCCGACTTCCAGATCTTCGAGGACCGGGAGTACAGCTTCGACATCCTGTCGCAGCGCCTCCGCGAGCTTGCGTTCCTGAACCGGGGCCTCAAGATCTCGATCGTGGACGAACGCTCCGGCAAGAAACAGAATTTCTTTTATGAAGGCGGCATCGCATCGTTCATCGAGTACTTGAATAAGAACAAGACGCCGCTCCACCCCGCCCCCATCTATCTCTCAAAAGAGCGCGAAGGTATTTTTGTCGAGATCGCTTTTCAGTACAACGACAGCTATGTGGAGCAGGTTTTTTCCTTCGCGAACAATATCAATACCCACGAGGGCGGCGCACACCTCGTGGGGTTCAAGGCGGCCCTCACCCGCACGGTGAATGCCTATGCGGTTTCGAGCGGACTCTTAAAGAACGGGGCCGAGGCCCTTTCGGGCGAGGACGTGCGCGAGGGGTTGACCGCGGTCGTAAGCGTGAGACTGCCGAACCCGCAGTTCGAAGGCCAGACAAAGACGAAGCTCGGCAACAGCGAAGTCAAAGGGATCGTCGAGGCCATGATGAACGAAACGCTCGGCGCCTACCTTGAAGAAAACCCCCTTGTCGCGCGGAAAGTGGCGGAGAAGGGGCTGAATGCAGCGCGCGCACGAGAAGCGGCGCGCAAGGCTCGGGAGCTGACCCGTCGCAAGGGAGTGCTCGACTCCACATCGCTTCCGGGCAAGCTCGCCTACTGCCAGGAAAAGGACCCGGCTCTTTCGGAACTCTTCATCGTCGAGGGAGACTCGGCAGGCGGCTCGGCCAAGCAGGGTCGGGACCGGAAGAACCAGGCCATCCTTCCGCTCAAAGGCAAGATTCTGAACGTGGAGAAGGCCCGTTTTGACAAGATGCTCTCCTCCGACGAGATCAAGGTGCTCATTACCGCCCTGGGCGCCGGAATCGGCGCCGAGGAGTTCGACATTGCCAAGCTCCGGTACCACAAGATCGTGATCATGACCGACGCCGACGTGGACGGCGCGCACATTCGTACGCTCCTCCTCACGTTCTTTTATCGCCAGATGGTGCAGATCATCGAACGCGGCTATCTCTACATCGCGCAGCCGCCGCTTTTCAAGATCAAGCGCGGCAAGACCGAACGGTACATCAAGGACGACTCGCGCATGGAGGACTTCCTCCTCGACCTCGCTGCAGAGGACATGGAGCTCTACTCGCCGGAACAGGAGGCCTACCTGACCGGCGAGCGGCTCATCTCGACCTTGAAGAAGCTGGTGCAGTTCGAGAAAAACCTCGATAAATTCAAGCGGAAGCGGCTTGATACGATCGTTCTTCGCGTGCTCCTTCTGGACAAAACGTTCAGCAAGGCCGTGCTCAAAGACGAAGCCAAGCTGAAAGAGATCGCATTGTCCATCGAACGGTATCTCAGGGGCCATCATCCCAAGACAACCATCGAATGGGCCATCGAGAAGGACGAAGAGCACGATGCCTATAAGCTCCGGTTCGATACGCGATGGGATGCGACCATATCGAGCATCGTGTTCGACGAGAACTTCATCACGTCCCCGGAATTCCGGGAGCTTCAGAGCCTGTCGCCGGCGATCCTCGGCCTGGGCGGACCGGTCTACAGGATTCGTGAAAAGGGCGAGGAAAAAAGTTTCCCGGAAACGGGCAAACTTGTTCACTTCGTGCTGGAGCTCGGGAAAAAGGGCCTTGCCATCCAGCGGTACAAAGGTTTGGGTGAGATGAACCCGGAGCAGCTCTGGCAGACGACGATGGACCCGGAGAAGCGGACCTTTCTCCAGGTCACGATCGAGGATGTGGTCAAAGCGGACGAGATCTTTACGATCCTTATGGGCGACGCCGTAGAGCCGCGCAGAGCGTTTATCCAGCGCCATGCTCTGGAAGTGAAGAACCTGGACATTTAATGTGGGCAAAGGCACTCGAATTGCTGTTTGCCTCGGCTGAGCCGGATATGCCCTCGCTTGTTGCGCCGGCGGCTGAAAAACGGAAATTATAACTATGGAACCTCAAGAGATAAAATCGCAGGTCAATATCGAGCAGGAGATGAAAACCTCCTACCTCGACTACTCCATGAGCGTGATCGTGGGCCGGGCGCTGCCGGACGTGCGGGACGGCCTCAAGCCCGTGCACCGGCGCATCCTCTACGCCATGTTCCGGGAAGGCCTCCTGCACAATAAGAAGTACTCAAAAAGCGCGGGCGTGGTGGGCGAAGTGCTGAAGAAGTATCATCCCCACGGTGACAGCGCGGTTTACGACACCATGGTCAGGATGGCGCAGGATTTCAACATGCGCTACCCGCTGGTCGACGGACAGGGAAACTTCGGCTCCGTGGACGGCGATCCGGCCGCGGCCTACCGGTATACAGAGGCGCGGCTCACAAAATTAGCGGAGGAACTGCTTGCGGACATCGACAAAGAGACGGTGGATTTTACTCCCAACTTCGACGATACCACCGTCGAGCCTTCGGTGTTGCCGACGCGGGTGCAGAACCTCCTGATCAACGGCGCCGCGGGCATTGCCGTGGGTATGGCCACGAACATCCCGCCCCACAATCTTTCCGAGGTTGTCGACGGCCTTGTCATGATGATCGACAATCCCGAGGTCACGATCCCGGAACTGATGGGCTCCATTAAGGGACCGGACTTTCCAACGGCCGGCTTTATTCACGGATACGAGGGCATTCGCCAGGCCTATATGACTGGCCGCGGTATTGTTCAGATGCGTGCACGGGCGACCATTGAGGAAGGCAGGGGAGACCGCGAGAGCATCATCGTGACCGAGCTCCCTTATCAGGTGAACAAGGCGCGGCTTCTGGAGCGGATCGCCGAGCTGGTACAGGAAAAGAAGATCACCGGTATTTCCGAGATCCGCGACGAGTCCGACCGCGAAGGCATGCGGATTGCGATCGATCTCAAAAAAGGCGAGATCTCGACGGTGATCCTGAACCAGCTCTACAAGCACACGGCCATGCAGTCCACCTTCGGCGTGATCATGCTGGCGCTCGTGAACAACCAGCCGCGGGTACTGAACCTGAAGAAACTCCTGGCGAACTTTATCCAGCACCGCCGGGAAGTGGTGGTCAGGAGGACCAAGTACGACCTCAAGAAGGCCGAAGAACGCGCTCATATTCTCCTCGGCCTTAAAATAGCGCTCGATAATCGCGATGCGGTTATTGCTTTGATAAAGGCGTCGGCGAACCCGGAGGAAGCAAAGACGGGACTGGTGAGCGAATTCAAGCTTTCGGAGATCCAGGCCCAGGCCATCCTCGAAATGCGGCTCCAGCGGCTTACGGGTCTTGAGCGCGACAAGATCATCTCCGAATACGAAGAGGTCCTGAAAGAAATCGCGCGTCTGAACGAGATTCTGGCAAGCGACGCCCTGGTGATGAAGATCATCAGGGACGAGCTTCTTGCCATCAGGGCCGAGTACGGCGATATCCGGAGGACCGAGATCGTCGCCGCAACTTCGGAGATCGACATCGAGGACCTGATCAAGGACGAGGAGATGGTCATCACGATCTCCCATGCGGGATATATCAAGCGTAATGTGCTCACCAACTACCGGGCGCAGAAGCGCGGCGGCAAGGGCAAGATCGGCATGGAAACCAAGGAAGAGGATTTTGTCGAGCGGCTCTTTACCGCCACGGCGCACAGCTATATCCTCTTTTTTACGAACAAGGGCCGCGTGTACTGGCTCAAGGTGCACCAGATTCCCGAAGCGAGCAGGCAGGCCAAGGGGAAGGCCATCGTGAACCTGATCCAGATCAGCCAGGACGAGCGCGTTACCGCGGCGCTTCCGATTCGCGCGTTCACGCCCGACCATTTCATCCTCATGGCCACAAAGAAGGGTATTATCAAGAAGACGGAGCTTGAGTCCTACAGCCATCCCCGTCCGTCGGGCATCATCGCAATCACGCTCGAAGGGGGCGACGAACTCATTTCAGCCGAGGTCACCGATGGGAAAAGGGACGTGTTCCTCGGCACTCGGGACGGCCTGTCGATCCGGTTTTCCGAGACCGATGTGCGCGAGATTGGCCGCATTGGCAAGGGCGTGATCGGCATCCGGCTTGAAGAGGGCAACGAAGTCGTGGGCATGGAGATTGTACGCGACGATTCCACGATCCTGACAGTGACCGAGAAAGGCTACGGCAAGCGGAGCACCCTCGAGGACTACCGCAGCCAGGGCCGCGGCGGCAAGGGCATTATCACGATCAAGATCACGGAAAAGAACGGCCGAGTGACCGGCATGGCGCAAGTCTCCGGGGAAGACGAGATCATTCTTATCACGTCAAACGGTAAAGTGTTGCGCATCCGGGCCAAAGACATCTCGGTCCAGGGCAGAAATACGCAGGGCGTTCGTCTGTTCGACATCGAAGAGGCGGATAAAGTGGTCAGTTTTGCCAAGCTGGTGGAACGCGAAGACGAGAAAGACATTGTAACGGACAAGAACGTCTCTGAACCCCCTGCCGGCGAGGATATCAGTGCGTCATGAAAAAGTTCTTCGTTCTTCTCCTGCTGGGGGTCCTCCTCACGGGATGCGATGTTTTTGACAAAGCCGCGAGCAACGATTATGAAAACGCGACCAAGCGCTGGAACGCCGGTGATTACCCGGCTGCGGTCCAGATGTTTTTTTCACTGGTCAAAGAGCACCCCTACAGCCCGCAGGCGGACGATGCGCTCTACTGGGCCGGCGTAACGCAGTTTCTCTATCTGGGGGAAACCGAGAAAGCGCTCCAGACCTTGCGGCTGCTTCTGAAGACCTATCCGCACCGCGACATGGCGCCCTATGCCCAGTGGTATATCGCCCAGATTTACGAACTGGGATACAATGACTACAATGGAGCCATCGGGGAATATCGCAAGGCCGCTGAATACTCGAACCGGGAGGTCCGTGAAAAAAGCCTCTACAGTCTTGCAGAATGTCTGTTCCGCATCGGCAAAATAGAAGAAGCGCAGGCGATCTGGACGCGGCAGGTTACGGAGTTTCCCGAAGGTCCGCAGTCGCGGCTTGCGTACTTCAGGCTCGGAACGGCGGCGTTCTCGAAAGGTGAACTGGAAACATCGGAGCAATTTTACCGAAAGGCGCTCGAACAGAATGGGGACAAGGAGCTCAAGATCAAGGCAACCTTCGCCCTTGCCGAATGTCTTGAGCTCGGCGACAAGATGAACGAGGCCCTTGCGCTGTACAAAGAGATCGAGCCCGTCTATCCGAATCCGGAGGCCATCCAGATCAAGATTAGGGCGCTCGAGAACAGGATTACCAAGAAAAGTTATTGACAACAGAAGAGGAGAATGATACTGTAAATGCTTGATTTACGGTTTGTCAGGGAGAACGCAGAAGCGGTAAAGGCCGGGTTGTCCCGGCGCGGTGTGAGCCTCGATCTGACAGAGTTTCTCGCACTGGACGCCAAGCGGCGCGCTGTCCAGCAGGAGATCGAGACCCTCCGCCGCAAACGGAACGAAGTCTCCGAGGAGATCGGCCGGCTCAAAAAGTCCGGCCAGCCTGCGGAGGACAAGGTTGCTGAAATGCGCGCGGTGGGCGATACGATAACCGCGCTTGAGAACAGCACCCGCGAGGCTGAAGAGGCCCAGCGGAATATCCTGCTTACGATTCCGAACCTGCCGCATGTCTCGGTTCCCGACGGTAAAGACGAGAACGATAATGTGGAGATCAGACGGTGGTCCCCGCAGGGCGAAGAACCGCCGAAATTCGCGTTTGAACCGAAACCACACTGGGACCTGGCTGAATACCTGGACATTATCGATTTCGACCGGGCTGCCAAGATCACGGGAGCCCGTTTTGCTCTTTACAAAGGCATGGGTGCGAGGCTCGAGCGGGCATTGATCAGCTTCATGCTCGACCTGCATACCATGGAACACGGCTACCTGGAAGTGCTGCCGCCGTTCATGGTGAACAAGACAAGCATGACCGCGACGGGCCAGCTGCCGAAGTTCGAGGAAGAACTTTTCAAAGTAGAAAACGGAACGTATTTCCTGATCCCCACGGCGGAAGTTCCGGTAACCAATATTCACCGGGACGAAATCCTCGCTGAAGAGAGTCTCCCCGTTCTTTATGCCGCGTATACACCCTGTTTCCGCCGCGAGGCGGGATCATACGGCAAGGACACGCGGGGCCTCATCCGGCAGCACCAGTTCAACAAGGTCGAGTTGGTGAAGTTCTCAAAGCCCGAGGATTCCTACGACGAACTGGAGAAACTGACCGCAAATGCGGAAGAAGTGCTGAAACGTCTGGGACTTCCCTACCGCGTGATTGTGCTCTGCACCGGAGACATGGGTTTTTCTTCTGCTAAGACCTACGATATCGAAGTTTGGCTCCCTGCCCAGAACAAGTACCGCGAGATTTCGTCTTGTTCCAACTTTGAGGACTTCCAGGCCCGTCGCGGGAATATCCGCTACAAGGCGAAGGGCGGGAAAAAAACAGAGCTTGTGCACACGCTGAACGGGTCGGGCCTTGCAGTCGGCCGGACCGTTGTGGCTATCCTGGAGAATTATCAGCAGTCTGACGGCACCGTGATCATACCGGAGGCGCTCAGGCCGTACATGGGCGGGGCGGACAGGATCGTCCGGAGAGATGGGAAGTCATGATTGGGAATTTCGGATTGCCGAAGGCGGCATAAAAAATCCGCAATCTACAATCGTAAACGGAGAGATGGCCGAGCGGTTTAAGGCGGCGGTCTTGAAAACCGTTGAGCGAAAGCTCCGGGGGTTCGAATCCCTCTCTCTCCGCCATAAATATTAAAGTACTGAGTTAAAAGTTCAGAGTGCGACGCGGCGGAAAAAGCCGGGGCCAATTCCGCTCTGAACTCGAAACCGAGTCCTTTGAACTATCGTTGCACGGAGAGGTGGCCGAGCGGCTGAAGGCAGCTGCCTGCTAAGCAGTTGTGGGGGTGACTCCACCCCGGGTTCGAATCCCGGCCTCTCCGCCATTTTAGTTTTGAAGTGCAAGGCAGGTCGTGCTCGATTTAAAATAGTTTAAGGAGGGAATTGGACAATGCTGAAGAAATTCGGAATAATCATCGTCGTATTGATTCTGGCTGTTTCAGTTGGGGCATGCAAAAAGAAGGAAGAAACCCCCCAGTTGCCGCCGGGACATCCTGGCATGGAAAGCGGTATGCCGCCTGCAGGAATGCCTGGCATGCCCAAAGTAGAACGGACGGTTGTCGTTCCGAAGGACGTGAACGCCAAATGGAAAGCCGTAAAAATAGCAATTACGGACAAGGCCACCAAGGTCTCAAAGGAATACACCGTTGCCGTGGGATCGGACCTGTCGGTTCCGAAGACGAAGGTGAAGATCAAGGTGCTCGCGTTCCTGCCGGACTTTAGGATGACCGATAAGGAAATCACCTCCGCAACGGATAAGCTTAACAATCCCGCAGCTCAAGTAGTCATACAAGAGCCGGGAAAACCGGAGTGGAAGGGCTGGCTGTATTCCATGCACCCCGACATCCATCCGTTTGAGCACGAGAAAATAGCCATTCTGCTCGTGGGCGGAGTTTCAAAGTAAGACCGTCTGGCGGAACGGAAGCATACCGATGAGGCACAGATGCGCAATGGGCGTATCTGTGCACTTTATTTGCGCCCATAGCTCAGCTGGATAGAGCAACGGACTACGAATCCGTAGGCCAGAGGTTCGAATCCTCTTGGGCGCACCATTAACATTGCGGAATACGGGAGACGCATTCCTATCAACGGATCATGAAAACGGGACCGGGGCAAAAGAGCGACGAAGATTTCATGCGTATGGCTCTGGTCGAAGCGGAGAAGGCTGCTGCTATCGGCGAGACCCCGGTCGGGGCTGTCCTGGTCATCAACCAGGAGTGCGTTGTTGCGGCGCATAACATGCGTGAGACTTGGCAGGATCCCGCGGCCCATGCAGAACTCCTCGCGGTTCGCGAAGCTTCGGCCCGCCTTGGCAGGTGGAGGCTTCAGGATGCCACGGTGTATGTGACCCTGGAACCGTGCCTCATGTGCGCCGGCGCTTTGGTGCTTGCAAGGGTCGATCGGCTGGTATACGGATGCCGGGATCCGAAGGCAGGCGCCCTCGGGTCGGTATACGATGTCGTACGGGACGGACGGTTAAATCATAACTACCGGATTACGCCGGGAGTGCTCGAGGCTGAGTGCCGCTTGATGCTTCAGGGCTTTTTTGAGAAGCTCAGGCAGAAATAAAGGCTCTCAGGTCAAAATTCGGAGAGGTGGCCGAGTGGCTGAAGGCGGCAGTCTCGAAAACTGTTGTGGGGGTAACTCCACCGGGGGTTCAAATCCCCCCCTCTCCGCCATGTTTAAAAATAGTACTGAGTTCAGAGTGCAGAGTAAAAAGAACAGAGCACCCCTTTTACTTTGAACTGTGTACTTTGTAGTATAGTAGAAACCGGAGAGGTGGCCGAGCGGCTGAAGGCGCACGCTTGGAAAGCGTGTTTAGGGAAACCTAACGTGGGTTCGAACCCCACCCTCTCCGCCATATTAACAATAGTTCCGAGTTCAAAGTTTAGAGAGCAAAGTAAATAGAAATAGACTTTGAACTGTAGTTTTCGCGCTCATGAGCCCGGGTCCTGCGCAACCGCGGTCCCGTGAATCCCGTCAGGTCCGGAAGGAAGCAGCGGTAAACGGGTATCAGGTGTGCCGCAGGAGCGCCCGGGTTTATGAGCCTTTTATTTTTACTTGAATTTCCCCGCTAAATTTGAAAGAAATATTTTCTTTCATCGGTTATTATCTGTGTTCATCCGTGGTTAATTCAGCATTGATTATTGATTTATGTGGGTTGATGTGAGGTGCTATGAGCTACCAGGTGCTTGCCAGAAAGTGGAGGCCCCAGGTTTTCGAGGATGTGGTCGGACAGGGGCACATTACGCGAACGCTCCAGAACGCGATCACGTCGGGGCGGCTTGCCCATGCCTTTCTGTTCTCCGGCCCCCGCGGCGTCGGAAAGACCACGACGGCCCGCATTCTCGCCAAAGCGCTGAACTGCGAGCAGGGCCCGACGCCGACGCCCTGCGGCAAATGTGATCCCTGCATCGAGACAACAGCCGGCACTTCCGTCGATGTTGTCGAGATTGACGGCGCGTCGAACCGCGGTATCGAGCACATCCGCGAGCTGCGCGAGGCCGTCAAGTACGCGCCCGTGGGCGGCAAGTACAAGGTCTATGTCATCGACGAAGTCCACATGCTCACCAACGAGGCGTTTAACGCGCTCTTGAAGACCCTCGAAGAGCCGCCGCCGCACGTGATTTTTATTTTCGCCACGACCGAACCGCAGAAAATTCCCGCCACGATCCACTCCCGCTGCCAGCGCTATGGTTTTAAACGGGTCGCGCTTCACGAGATCATTGAGCGGCTCCGGACGATTGCCACTGCCGAAGGAATTACCATATCCGATTCGGGACTTGCCATGCTTGCACGGGCTGCGGAAGGCAGTATGCGTGATTCACAGAGTTTGCTCGACCAGGCGGTCTCGTACAGCGGCATGCAGATCAACGACGAAGACCTCCAGGCAACGCTGGGCTCGGTTGCCCAGCCGGCGCTTTTGCAGTTCACCACGGGCCTCCTGGCACGGGACGCAGCCGGCCTCTTGAAGCAGATCGATGCGTTGCTGGAGCAAGGGCAGGACATGCGTCAGTTTTTGGCCGGCGCGGTGGAGCATGTGAGGAACCTGTTGGTCGTAAAAGTCGCGTCGGATCCGGGCCAGATCATCGAGCTGTCCATTGTTGATCTCGAGGCGATAAAAAAGCAGGCAGCAGAGGCGGATGTCGACCGCCTCCTCATGCTGTTTGACAGCCTCTCCAAGACGCTTGACGACATGCGCTGGTCCCCGCATCAGCGCTTCACCCTGGAAGTGGGTCTGATGAAGGCCAGTGCTATTGCTCCCTTGCAGCCTCTTTCCGAAGTCCTGGGCCGCATGAAAGAGCTTGAGGCGAGACTTGCCCGCGCCGGTTCTTTTGCGGTAAAGTCCCCTGTTGCTGCCCACCGAATCAGCGAAGTCGCCGCGCCTTATGCCGCTTCGCCGAAGGTTCTTGTCCCGCCGTCCCGGCAGGTCGTTGCCTCGGGGAGCGGAGAGTATGGCGACCTTTGGGGAGGAGTCATCTCCGCGCTCAAGTCGAAAAAACCGGGTCTTGCATCAGCGCTCGCGCATAGCACGATTGCGAGCATGACGGACAGTGAGCTGGTTATCGGCGTCTCTGGCGCCAGCTTTCAAGCTGAACTCGTTGAAAAACGGGAGAGCAGGCTGCTCATGGAAGAAGTCGTTGCGGGCATTCTGGGCAAGAAGCTGAGTGTAAAGGTGCAGTCTCTTGCCGATGCCCCGAAGCCGGATACCAGGGAGAAAAGCCAGAAAAAAGCAGGGCCGGAGGAACAAGACCCTGCAATAGAGGACGTGCTCCGGGTGTTTCCCAAGGGAGAAGTCATAGAAAACGACCATTCGTCGGATTGAAAAACGAGCCCGCGCTATTCCAGAAGCAAATCATTTGTTTTTTTTATAGATTCATAAACCCCGCAATTTAGCTTGCAAAACCGCAAAAATTCTTTTATTATATCATTCCTTTTCCTTAATTTTCTTTATTTCGTTCTGTATAAGGTTGCCAATGTCAAAAAACATGCTCAGCAATATCATGAAACAGGCCCAGCAGATGCAGGAGCGGGTGAAAAAACTCCAGGAAGAGGCGGAGGGCAAAACCGTTGAGGCGTCTTCCGGCGGCGGCATGGTGACCGTGGTCGCCAATGGCCGGCAGGAAGTGCTTTCGATCAAGATAGACCCTTCGGTGGTCGACCCCAAGGACATCGATATGCTGCAGGACCTGGTCACTGCCGCAGTGAATGAGGCCCTCAGAAAATCGCAGGACCTGATGAAGGAAGAAATGGGCAAACTTACCGCGGGAATGGGGCTGCCGCCCGGGTTGTTCTAATTATGCATTATCGATTTCGGATTTTTGTCAATCCGAAATCCGAAATTGACATGATTCAAGGTGAACAAGACAGGACAGCGCAGTGAATGAGCAGGAGCAAACGTCTCGGGCCGTTTCGCTGGGAAGAAGACAAGGAAAAGCCGGAACGCAGGTTGCCGAAGTCTCCGGTAAGGCTTTGGGCCGGATGGTCGAGGCCTTCATGAAGCTTCCCGGCATCGGAAGAAAAAGCGCCGAGCGGCTCGCTTTTGCCGTTCTGGGCATGCCGCGCGAAGAAGCAGCGGGCATCGCCCAGGCCATCCTGGACCTCAAGAACAACAGCCGGTATTGCACGGTTTGCAACAACATCACCGAAGAGGAGATTTGCTGCATTTGCCTTGACGTGAGACGGGACAATACCCGGATTTGCGTCGTGGAAGAGCCGAGCAACATACTCATCCTGGAAAAAAGCGCCACCTTCCGGGGACGCTACCACGCTTTGCTCGGTGCGATCTCGCCGCTCGACGGTATCGGTCCCGAGGACCTCAAAATCGACGGCCTCCTGGAGCGGCTCAAGTCCGGCGACATCAAAGAAGTCATCATTGCCACGAACCCCACGGTAAAGGGCGAGACCACGGCCCTGTACCTTTCGAAATTGATCAAACCGCTGGGCATCAGCGTCAGCCGCATCGCCTATGGCCTCCCGGTGGGCGGGGACATCGAGTACGCCGACGAGAACACCGTTCAGCGGGCGCTTGAAGGACGAAGGGAAATGTAATTTGATTGCGGAGTGCGGATTGCGGAATGCGGAATTGAAAACGGCCGCCCCCGTTCTTCTGTACTCCGAACTTGATTTGTGGAGGACAAGGTTATGGCAGAAATGATTGAGATCAGATGGCACGGAAGAGGCGGCCAGGGTACGGTTACTGCGGCCAAAGTGCTTGCAGATGCATGTCTCTCCGGAGGTCGCAACGTGCAGGCGTTCCCGGAATACGGCCCTGAACGCGCAGGTGCGCCGCTCCGCGCGTATAACCGGGTCAGCGAGAAGATTCTCAGGATGCACTGCCCGGTATTGAACCCCGGTGTGGTGGCGGTCGTGGATGCAACGCTCCTCGATGCTATCAACGTGGCCGAGGGTGCGAAGGACGATGCCGTGTTCATCATCAACACGGGCAAGGACCCCAAGGATGTGCGGCTGAAATTGAAGGCCAAGGCGACCCAAAAAGTCTTTACCGTTGATGCATCGAAGATCGCCGTCGAGACCATCGGAAGAAACATGCCGAACTCATGCATGCTCGGCGCGGTTAACAGGGCAACGGGCATCGTGGGCATGGATGTGCTGCTCGATGACGTGAAAGGCAGCTTCGGGAAGAAATTTGCGCAGAAGATCATCGATGGAAATCTCGCCGCCGTGAAGCGCGGGTACGAGGAGGTAAAAGAAGGATGAAACAGATGAACTGGAAAGAGCTGCCCCATGCCGGCACGGTGCTGAAGGCCGGCAACGCAAACGAATATAAGACCGGCTCGTGGCGTTCGCTCAAGCCGCGCTGGATCGAAGAGAACTGCATTCAATGTCTTTTTTGCTGGGTCTACTGCCCCGACTCCGCGGTCAGCGTCAAGGATGAAAAGATGACGGGATTCGATTATGATCACTGCAAGGGCTGCGGCGTCTGCGCCATGGAATGCCCGGGGAAAAAAGGCAATAAAGCCATCGTTATGGAAGAGGAGGGCAAATAACATGGGAGCAACGACGACCAAGATCGTGGCGGTCACCGGCAACCAGGCGGTTGCCGAAGCGCTTCGCCAACTCAACCCCGATGTGATGCCCGCGTATCCTATCACGCCATCGACCGGCATCATGGAATCCTTTACCAAGTTCGTCTCCGACGGCAAGGTGGACACCGAGACGATCCTCGTGGAGAGCGAACACAGCGCCATGAGCGCCTGCATCGGCGCCTCGGCAGCCGGCGGGCGCGTGGCCACAGCGACCTCTGCACAGGGCCTCGCCCTCATGTGGGAAATGCTGCATATCGCTTCAGGCTATCGCTTGCCCATCCTGATGGCCTTGGTGAACCGGGCGCTGTCAGCGCCGCTCAATATCCACGGCGACCATTCGGACGGCATGGGCATGCGCGACTGCAGCTGGATCCAGCTCTTTTCCGAGAACGCCCAGGAGGCGTACGACAATACGATCATGGCATACCGCATCGCCGAGCACAAGGACGTTCGGCTGCCGATCGCGGTCAACATGGACGGCTTCATTATCAGCCACTCGATCGAGAGCATGACGTTCATCCCTGATGCAGAAGTGAAGAAATTTGTTGGCGACTACATCGCCATCGATCCCCTCCTCGATATCGATCACCCCAAGAGCATCGGCGCACTGGTGCTGCCGGACTACTACATGGAGCACAAGCGGGCCCAGCACGAAGCCATGCTGAACGCAAAGAAGGTCATTTCCGATGTTTCCGCCGAGTTCGCCAGGCTTTTTGGCCGCAAATACGATCTCTTCGAATCCTACCGGCTCGAAGACGCGGAGGTCGTCCTTGTTGCGCTCAACTCCGCGGCGGGTACGATCAAAGACGAGGTTGACCGATATCGCGAAAAGGGCGTGAAGGCCGGCTTGCTCAAGCCCCGCGTGTTCAGACCCTTCCCGTACGAGGAAGTCGGCGCTGCTCTCAAGAACGCCAAGGCTGTCTGCGTCATGGACCGCGCCGATTCCTACGGCGGCTACGGTCCGCTCTTCATGGAGATCGCGTCTGCGGTACAGCCCCATCGCGGGCCCGTGCTGTTCAACAAGGTCTACGGTTTGGGCGGCAGGGACCTGATGCCTCTTGACGTTGACCAGCTGATCGATGAAACGATTGAGGTCGCCAAGACGGGCAAGGCGAAAATGGTAAAAGAGTATATTACGGTCCGAAACTGAAAATAACTTCCCATTCGATATTCTCGGAATATCGCGCAGAGGAGAACACTAATGAGCACACCGACACAGGAAACCCCCCTGACCCTGAAAGCATTGACGCACAAGCCGGTTCATCTTACCGGCGGCCACCGGATGTGTTCCGGTTGCGGCGCCCCGACTATCGTTCGGCAGGTCCTTATGGCCATTGACGAACCGGTGGTCATCGCGAACGCAACGGGCTGTCTCGAAGTTTCGACCTGCCTGTTCCCGTATACGGCCTGGCAGGTGCCGTGGATGCACAGCGCCTTTGAGAACGCGGCTGCCACGGCTTCCGGGATCGAGACCATGTACCGTTCGCTCCGGAAACAGGGAAAGCTCAAGAAGGAGATGAAGTTCATCGCTTTCGGCGGCGACGGCGGCACCTATGACATCGGTTTCCAGGCGCTCTCGGGCGCCATGGAGCGAGGCCACCAGCTGCTCTATATTTGCTACGACAACGGAGCGTACATGAACACCGGCATCCAGCGCTCAAGCGCCACGCCGTTCGGCGCGGATACGACCACCCAGCCGGTGGGATCCAAGATTCAGGGAAAAACGCAGCGCCGGAAGGACCTTACCCGCATTATGGCAGCGCACAACGTGGCCTATGCTGCCCAGGCGTCGCCTCACAACTGGAAAGACCTCATGACCAAGGTACGAAAAGCCCTGGCCACGAACGGTCCGGCTTATATGGGCGTCGTCTCTCCCTGCAACCGGGGCTGGAGGTCGCAGACGAACGATTCGATCCTGCTTTCGCGGCTTGCGGTTGATACCTGTTATTGGCCGCTCTATGAAGTGCAGGATGGAAAGTGGACCATCAACTACGATCCCAAGGACAGGAAAAAACCGATTACTGAATGGCTCAAGCCCCAGGGCCGGTTCAAGCATCTCTTTGCGCCTGGCAACGAGGCATTACTCGCCCGGTTCCAGGAACTTGTTGATCAGGACTGGGAGAGCCTCAGGAAACTCCAGGAGATGTCCAAAAGTTAGATCGTTGTTGCCGCGAAAGGCCAAGATCATAGCCGGGAGAGATGTCTTCCCGGCTATTTTACTTACAGGATGGTTTCAAAAAAAACCTTGAAATCTGCAAGTCAGTGTGGTTTAATAACCCCGTAGTGCTCAAGGCGTGCAAATTCAAGAAGGAGATGCAGATATGCTGGGTTCCGACTTGGTAATGTATGACGAAGAATTCAAGCTGATAGACGCGGAACTTCAGCGCCTTCTGCAGCAGGCGAACGCAAAAGTCGTGTTCCTGGTGGACAAGAACGGCCAGCTCATCGCGGCCACCGGCGAGACGGAAAACCTCGACACCACCTCGCTTGCGTCGCTCACCGCCGGCAATATCGCAGCCACGGGCGGCATGGCCAAACTCCTGGGTGAAAAGGAATTCTCGATCCTGTTCCACGAGGGCGCGCGGGATAATATCCATATCTCCATCATCGGGCAACGTGTGATCCTGGTGGTGATCTTCGATCAGCGGTCATCGCTCGGCCTTGTCCGGCTTCGGGTAAAAAAGAGCGCGGAAACCCTCGGCAGCATTTTCAGCCAGCTCCTCCAGAAGGTGGAAACAGAAAAGGGTTCGGGCAAGAGCGCTGATTCTCCCTTCGCAGAAATAACGGACGAAGATATTGATAAACTCTTCGGATAGCCCAGCCCCGATCATCCCTGAAAGCAGGTAGGAGAGGAATTACCGTCTCATGTCCTTTATCAATTATTCGTCGCGAGAGATAAACTGCAAGATCGTCTTTTACGGGCCCGGGCTGTGCGGCAAGACGACCAACCTGCAGTGGATTTACAAAAAGACGAATCCGGACAGCAAGGGTAAGATGATCTCGCTGGCTACGGAGACGGAGAGGACCTTGTTCTTCGATTTCCTTCCTCTCGCCATCGGTGAGATTCGCGGTTTTAAAACCAGCTTTCATCTTTACACGGTCCCCGGCCAGGTATTCTACGACGCAAGCCGCAAACTCATTCTCAAGGGTGTTGATGGCGTCGTATTTGTCGCCGATTCCCAGGTCGAGCGCATGGAAGCCAACATCGAGAGCATGGAAAACCTGCGCATCAATCTTGCCGAACAGGGATACGATCTGGACAAGGTCCCCTTCATCATCCAGTACAACAAGCGCGATCTGCCGAATGTCGTGCCGCTCCAAGAAATGAAGAAAGCGCTTAATCCGCGCGGCGTTCCTGATTACGAGGCCATTGCAACCGACGGCACCGGCGTGTTTGATACCTTGAAGGCCATTGCCAAGCTCGTGATCATGGAGCTCAAAAAAGGACAGGACGGCCGGTAGCGTTGGAGCGAGCCGCCTATGTCGGTGTAAAAACGGCAAGATCGTTGCCTTGGTCCCTATAAATAACCCGTTGACTTATCATGCAATATATGGTATTTATACCAGCCTGATTTAATGCATTCCCAAACCATACCGATCATTCCCGAATAGCTCAGTTGGTAGAGCGGGTGACTGTTAATCACCATGTCGCAGGTTCGAGTCCTGCTTCGGGAGCCAGACTTAGAAGGCCTGATTTTATTGATCCAAAATCAGGCCTTTTCCATTCGCGTAGGACGCTCAGCAAAACTCTCATCCAAGTTGTCTAGATGACTAAACTGTCATCATATATTTGCGGCTACCCCAATACATCTTCGCAAATCATATTGAACATGAGGGGCATATCTCCCATCTGTTATCTGGAAGCGCGAGAATTGATCTGATGTTTAGCTATGCTCCGAGTGAAATGATCTTATTCATGCTATTCAGATTGAAAATTGCAATTCTTTCGATTCATGATAACTCACGAGGTTCATCGTGAAGCTGTTGAGGTCTCCATTCTCTGGAACACGTCGCTTGTAAAATGCGACAACTGCCGTACTTTTTTCAGCCGAAGCATTGAATACTTTATTTGCTTCATTCTGTTCATCGATAGCTGTTACAAGCCTGTAGGTGAGCTTGAGGTGGACATCATTTATAAAGAGGTGTAAAATAGTTAATGAAGTATGTGACGGGCTCTTCTGTGGTGGGCACGAACAAAGACGGGGGTAGTCATGAAAAGGACATTCCTGGCGGCAATAATAATTTTTATAAACCTGTCGCTGACAGGTTGCGGCGGTGGCAGCAGCGCTCCCCCGACATTTGTTACACAGATCCTGAGCGACCCCGTGTACGACGGTGATATCTTGCAGACTTCCCCAACTTCAACTGTTTTCACGATAACACAGGGCATGACTATATCTCCATCCCCCCCCGTACAAACTGTGTTTGCCGGCATAGACCCTTCCTCAGGAGCGGAATCCCGTGCATTCCTGGATTTCCACTTGACAGGCCAGGGCGGAGTTCCGGGCGACGCTGTCATCGTATCAGCGACCCTTGATATAGTAATCAACAACGTCTTTCTTCAACCGGCGGCCAGCACAATTCCAATTCGTATCGAACTCGTTTCAATTCCAGGACTAACGTTAGTGCAGGATGATTTTAGTCGTTCCAGCCTGCAGGCGATTGCATCCACCACGATCGATCCCCCGATTTCCTCAGCCGACATCGACGGCCACGTACCTGTCGATGTTACTTCATTGATGGTGCGGGCACAGAATTTGGGTCTTCTGGACTTCCAGGTCCGCATATTAGAGGATCTAAGTGCAACCTCCCCTGGGCTCATCGAAATCAAAGACACCACGGATCCGACGATCCGGGGAGCTCTTGCACCTCTGCTGCAGGTCACCTATATGTGACATGCTGATTATGCGCATCGGTTTCTAACGGTGCATGTCCCGGTGATAACTATAAGGCGAACATCGCGCCGAAGGTGAGCCCTGAGAAGGAGTCCTCGATATTTGAATTACTTCCCGTATTTGTTTCGTACTTGTATCCGATCGTTCCGTTGAATTCTCTGGTGAAGTCAAACTTAAATCCGAATTCGAATATCCAGCCCTGACTATCTTCCTGAAAACCGCCAAATGCATCTTGTTGCTTGAACCTGGTAAAAAGATAGTTCAGTTTACCGTAGAACGAGGAGTTTACGTCCGTCGGCGCGATTACCATCATGCCGATGAGCGGTCCATAAACCGTGTCTTTGATTCCTGTTTCCTTTTCTTTAAATGCTGAATTTTTATATCCGGCCAACACTCCGAACCCGGGAACGATCATGTAGCCAATTGCCGCGTTTGCATCCTGCCGTTCGTCATTGTAGATAGTATCGTTCGAGAAGGTATAATCGGAAACGGAAAAAAGATATGATGCGTCAAAAAAAGCGTTGTTAGGGAACTTCACCTTGATTGCCGGACCGAGGAGAACAGCAGAGTCCGATGTAATACTTCCCACTCCCGGCACGTCATGTGTCCACTCGTTTATCCACATCTGGACGCCTGCTTCGACCCCTTTACCAGATGCGGCACGTGCAACTCCACTGCCCGTGAGCAGCAGCGCTGTGACAGCAGCTATGAGAATGCGCTTCATACTTGCCTCCCTGATTACTCATTGTGTTTTCATAACCGGTCTCGCCAAGGCGTCGGGCGTCCATTTCTCCTTTTTCCATGTTTTGTCAGGGTCATACTTCGTCATTGCCTTTGCAATCTCTTCCGTCTTTGGTCCCAGGTCCTTCTCATACACGATGCCCTGTTGGTTCACAATAAATGTCGTGATACCCGATTTCCCGTACTCGGCGGGATATGCCGCCAGTCCGAATCCGGCGACCATCTTGACGTTGCTTATGTAGTCGAGTTCACCGCCAGGAGCATTGCTTCCCTGACTTTTCAGGATCTTGAAATAGTACCCGTGGTATGGCGAGGGCTTCTCGCCTTTTTTCTTGAATGAGTATCCTTCCTCTGTTGCGCGGGCAAACAGCGGTCCCAGGGGGCTTGCCTCCTCGCCCGGCGCGGCCTTCCAGTACAAGCCATCCTTTTTGCCGGCGCGGCTCACGAATTTTTTTGCGTATTGTAATACCCCGTCGCCATTGCGATCCTTGCTCGCATATTCATATTGCCCATCCACATACGCCAGGGCCACCTGGATGGCGTTTAATTCGTTCCTTCCTATCCTCCGATTCAAGATCTCTTCCCTTCCGTCTTCGGTGGAAAAGACCCATCCCTGTGGCGACTTCACAAGGGGGATGGGGAAAGACCATCCGTCTTTCCCGATTACGGCAAGCACTGTCGAATCATCTACCTTTGAAAATTTCACCGCATCCCCGGCGGATTTCACGAAACGTTTACGGGCCTCTTTGTCGTCAACCGCGTCACCCGAGGATATGACATCTTTGCCTGAAGGTCCGAAGATGGATAATAATTCCCTGGTGTCATTGTTCTTAGCGGCCTCGAGGAGTGCACTGAATGCAGCTTCCGGAGACTTGAAATGCTTCCGATCCCTATCTTGAGCAAACACAAGCAAACTGAAGGCAGTCACGACCATAATGGTAGTAAAGGCCGCGAAACCAACACGGCAAAGAAAATGATTGATTGACTTTGGTGTATCTTTTTTCATGGATTCTTCCTCCATCTCTTAGTGATCTGATGATGGTTCCCATTAGCACGATGCCAAAAGCAGGCGAGATCCGCCGAGGCATTGCAAAGGTGTTTCCTCTTAACGACGCCCCCCTGCACCACGGAACCCTCCATCATCGCCGCGACCGTTTTTTTGGCCACGAGGGGGAACACTGCGGACAACTCCTCGCCCCCCACGACCATCAGAAGTGATGCGGCCCGCGTTAGCCCGGCTTTCGAATCCGCGCTCGCTCGCGGCCCGCTCAAACCGGCTGTTACTCGAGCGGTCAAATGCACTGGGACGAGTTCCGGCAGAAGGTCTTTCTCCATAACCTCTAAAAACTCTGCTGCTCCCCGTCGATGCACGTCCCTGGCTTCTCTCGAGAATAGCTCGAGCCCCGGTCCGTGACGAAGGACTGGACAATCCTGCGCCTCTGCCCGTTAATGTCCCGCCACGGGATCTGTTGGCAGGATCGATCCTGGAAATTTCGCCTGTTCTGGCATCGCGGAAGTGATTGGTTATAAATCCCTCATGGTCTCCGCGCCCGTGCACTCTGACGTGAAAGTCATCCAGTATAAAGTACCCAGGGTACCAGAAATCCCACCACACAAAAGGGTACGGGACCCACGTATACATGTAAGCATAATCAGGCGGTGGAGCATAGTAGGTGACCACAGGCGGTCCCTCATCATAGTAATAATTATTGATGACGGGAGCTTCGGCAGAATTCGTTCCGGGTGAAGCACTTCCTTGCTGTGCAGATGCATCCGATTTTATCGACAGATTAAATTCTGATGTTACGTCCTGAGCCGCTTTCAATGCTGCATCTTTCCCCATCGCCAATTTGCCCGCATTTGCCGATTCGGCGATGGCAGTCTGCAACTCTCCAAGAATATCCGGAGTAATGGGGTAATCGACAATCCATCCATTCCGGGGTTCAATATCAACAGAACCCAATAAATTCTCGGCTTCAGCTTCACTTGTTGGCGTACCGAGTTCAAGCGCCTCTGTCAATTTGACGGCGAAGTCGCCTTCACGAACAAGAGGCTGCGCTATCGGCGGTTTTTCGGTTGTCGTATACTCTGACTGTGCAATTGCCAATCCTGACATCAGGAGCTGACCGCTTGCAATGAATATGAAGATTCTATAAAGCAACCTCGTCATTATTAACTCCTTTCTCTCACTGCGGCCCCACTATGTAGTGCTCCATTTTACCACTTTGGCGCTAGATTTGCCTGTATGGCTGAAATATTCAAGCGCTGTAAGTTATTCTAATGGTACTCAACACCTGGGGAAGGTCACGATATGACCACAGGTGATATTTTAAACAAAAAGAAACGCAATGCGGCTGTCATCTATTTTAGTGTTTAGTGCGTTTTTACTCCTTATTCTCATTAAACCTGATCCGCGACTAGTGGCCCCGTGAGAGAACGCCTCGCAAGGATTTCTGTTGACATCGGCAGAACGCCGTTTTATCATAAAGGCCTATGGACAAGCTGGTGGACTATATTATTGCATTTATCCGGAAGATACGGAGCATGGACCGGGCAGCATGGGACCGGGAGCTGCGGGAGATCGCCTATTACACGAAGAAGCAGTTGTTCAGCCAGATCCCTGGAGTAAGCGCCATTGTTGGCATCTTCGTTGGCTCCTGGGTTGCATCCACCTTTACGAACTCGCCGATCAAGGGGTTCCTGTCCTCCTGGGGTCTCATGAAAGGTGGCACCCATGTGGTCAGCAGGACGACCTACAAGTTCCTTTCCGTGCTCCTGCCCCTTTTCGCCACAGCCCTCACGGCCTATGCGGTCCAAAAGAGCATGAAGAACTACCGTGAAAAGCGGCTGGAACGGGATAAAGCCTTTGTTGCGCAGCTTGGAGAGAAGGTCCAGGCCGACTTGCAGCAAAAGATGAGCATTCTTGACATGGCCAAAGAAGCGGGCCTTCTCTCGGAAAGCGAATGCGAGACCAAGATCGCCAACCTGTATCAGTCCTATTCCCGAAATGACCGCTCCAGCCTTAAAGATATCCTTTTCAAGAAGCTCGAAGGTTGATACCGCCGCAATGCCCGAGGAAACCGAAGCGGCCGTTGATTCTGCGCTCCCTTTTTACTTAAACAGAATTGTGACAGCTGTTGTTTAATGAAGACGCCGATAGGATGAGAGTGTATAACCAGTCGTCCCAGCGGCCGCGCCGTTGAACTTAATGTTATCGTGATATAAATTCTTCCGATTGCCCTGCTTTATCATCTCCGGGGACCCAACACTGCTAAATCCCGATACCTTTTCGCCTCGCCAGAATCCGCAGCAATCGTTGTTCAACTCGCTAATACAAGATTTCTGAAGAATATTTTGCACACTCTGTTGCATCCGTTTCTCTAATACTTTGCTAGAATTATTCATGGTAGCGCTGTTCTTCAATTCACACACCGAAAGGAGTAAATATCATGAATGAAGATAGCAAAAGCCCGGTAACGGGCAGGGCTCACAAACACACTGCCGGCGATGGTACGACGAACCGAGACTGGTGGCCAAACCAGTTGAAGCTCGATATCCTGCACCAGCATTCTTCCAAGTCCAATCCGATGGGCGAGGGTTTCAACTACGCTAAAGAGTTCAAGAGTCTCGACTTGAAGGCCGTGAAGAAGGACCTCCGTGAACTGATGACAAAGTCGCAGGACTGGTGGCCGGCGGACTTCGGACACTACGGACCTTTGTTCATCCGTATGGCGTGGCACAGCGCCGGCACCTACCGCATCAGCGACGGCCGCGGCGGCGCAGGCAGGTGCAACCAGCGCTTTGCGCCCCTCAACAGCTGTCCCGACAATGCAAACCTCGACAAGGCACGTCGACTGCTCTGGCCGGTTAAGCAGAAGTACGGTTGGAAAATTTCCTGGGCCGACCTGCTGATTCTTGCCGGTAACGTCGCCCTGGAATCGATGGGTTTCAAGAC
>DAIDTZ010000119.1 GCA_027456925.1 Nitrospirota bacterium | reverse complement strand
CTACGGGAATCTCCCCGCCTTTCAGGCCCCTTGGATAGCCCCCGCCGTCCCACCGTTCATGATGGTTCAAAGCAATGGAGGCGGCCATCTGAATCCTGGGATAGGTCGAGCCTGAGAGTATTTTCCCCCCGATCGACGTATGCGTCTCCATAATCTTTAATTCGTCCTTCGTAAGCGCCCCCGGCTTCAGAAGGATGCTGTCCGGAATGCCGATCTTTCCTATATCATGCAAAAGACTGGAAAATGTTATCGTTTCGACAAAGTCAGGCGGCAGTTTCATCGCTTCCGCGATCTTGTTCGAATAAAATCCTATCCTCGATATGTGGTCGCCTGTATCCGTATCTCTGAACTCCGCGGCTGTTGTCAATTTTTTAATCATCTCGTCGCTCATATTGCGAAGATCCTGCGTCCTTTCATGGACCTCCTGCTCCAGTATCTTATTATGCCGGACCATAAAGTCTTCGAACACCTTGATCTTGAGAAGGTTTTTGACACGGATGGTCAGCTCGGCCTGATCAATGGGTTTGGAAATAAAATCGTTTGCGCCGGCATCAAGTCCTTTTAATTTCGACTCCCTGTCATTCAACGCCGTCACCATGATTATCGGCATGTTCGCCGTCACAGGGTCCGCTTTTATGAGCCTGCACGCCTCATAGCCATCCATTACCGGCATCATAATATCGAGGATTATCAGGTCCGGTCTATAGGACTTGCTCTTCTGAACCGCCTCCTTGCCGTTGACAGCGACCTCTACATCATAGAGCTGAGAGACAAGCCAATTGATCAGTAGATTGAGGTTAGCTTCCTCATCGTCCACGATAAGTATTTTGTCGTTAGACATTTTGGATCTCATCCTGAGTGTCAAGCTGCCGGCAGCACGTTCTTTGAACCCAAACGCTGAGAAATGACAGCACCATGCGTTATGATCTGTCCAGCATCTTTCTTATTTTTTCCAAAAGGTCTTTCGGCGAGACAGGTTTAAGGATGAAATCCATTCCCTCGTCGAGCAATTGCTTCTTGCTGAGCATATCCATCGTATAACCGCTCATAAAGAGCGTCCTTACCTCGGGGCTGATCTTTCTGATCTCCTCAGATGCCTCTTTGCCGCTTTTCTTCGGCATTAACATGTCGAGGATTACCAGCTGAATCTTCTCCCTGTTTTCCAAATATTTGCTGATCGCATCTTCCCCGTCCTCCGCGGTTATGACACGGTAGCCGAATGACTCAAGGACAAGCCTTGCCAGCTTCCTTAACGCCTCGTCGTCCTCGGCTACGAGTATGGTCTCTGTTCCGCCCTTTATTGAGTCAATGGCCTCAGGTTCCCGTCCTTTTGCCGCCCCCTCTTGCACGAGAGGCAGAAATATTTTAAAGGCGCTCCCCTTTCCCTCTTCGCTGTAGGCCTGTATATATCCGTTATGTTGTTTCATTATTCCGTAAGCGATCGAGAGCCCAAGCCCTGTCCCCTCGCCGATCCCCTTTGTGGTAAAAAACGGCTCAAATATCTTCTTCTGCGTTTCCGGATCCATCCCGGTCCCTGTATCAGTTACCGCGATAAGGGCATACGTCCCTGTCTTGCCGTATCCATACGCCGAAATATACTCATCATCCACTTTCTTGGTTCCTGAACTGATCGTCAGCCTTCCACCCTTTGGCATTGCATCGCGGGCATTCGAAGCAAGGTTCACCAACACCTGTTCAATCTGTCCGGCATCCGCCATCACGGTCAGTTTTTCGCCTGTCAGCTCAGTGGTAAAAACGATATCTTCACCTATAATCCTGGATAGCATTTTTTCGATGCCGAGGATCAGCTCGTTGACATTAACGGGCTTCATCTCCACAACGTGTTTCCTGCTGAAGGCAAGCAGCCGCTTCGTGAGAGTTGCCGCCTTGTCCGCGGCAGCGAGGACCTCATTCATATGCTCTTTTGAAAGGCTATCGGTTTTCATGCCATCCAACACCATTGATCCGTATCCCATGATCACATTGAGGATATTATTGAAATCGTGGGCAACGCCCCCGGCAAGCGTTCCAATCGCTTCCATTTTCTGGGCGTGCAGAAGCTGGGCCTGGAGCTTCTTTTGTTCGGTAACATCCAAGACCATGCCCGAGATCGTGCCATCCTCAAGAGTTGAGTTCAGAATTATATGTATTGTTTTTCCTGTCTTCGATATGGTGTCAAGTTCAAAGTTACTCACCTTGCCGTTTTTCTTCAGTTCGTCCAGGAAAGCCGCTCTATCTTCAGGATTTTTATATCGCGCTAAAATATTTTCAGACATCATCTCTTCTGGAGAATCGAATTCGAACGTAGCTGCCAAAGCCTTATTGACATATAAAAACCTGCCTGCGAAATTCGCTTTATATATGCCGACAGGGGCGTTGTCCACAAGGTTGCGGTATTTTTCTTCAGAAATTTTCAGGGCTGCTTCCGCCTCAACTCGTTCCGTGATGTCCTTAAAGGTCACAACTGCGCCGACCAGCTTATCAGCCTCGAACATCGGCGTACTGGCATATTCTACAGGGAAACTTGTGCCGTCTTTTTTCCAGAACCTCGTATTATCGGCTGAGCCCGAATCCCCCTCCTCAAACAGGTAATTGAGGCCGCATTCCTCTGCAGGGAGAGGTGTTCCGTCCGGTCTGGAATGGCACCATGTGGAATGACGGTGTTTGCCAATAACTTCCTCAATCTCATATCCCAACATCCGGACGCCTGCAGGATTTATGAATGACACCTTCCCTTCTAAATCAAGGCCATAAATGCCTTCGGCCGCTGAATTCAGTATCAACTCCATTTTGTAAGAAAGTTCTTTCATCGCGGTTTCAGCCTGTCTGCGTTCGGCAATTTCATCGTTCAGACGCGTGTTCGAAAGAATGAGCTTTTCAACCTGCTTTTTTAAAATGCCGTTAAGATTTTTGTTTTCGTCCAGCGTTTTTGTCAAACTGGGCAGCGAGATGGCTTTGGGTATGAGCGGGATAAGCAATATCGCGGCAACGACTGAAACAAATGCGGTAATCGCTTTAATGACCCCTTCTTCCCAATATTTGGGCACATATATGGTATAGGCAGCGAATAAATGTGTTGTCCCGCAGGAAAGAATGAAAATGCCGAACAACAGGAACACGAGCGGAAAGGGTGCATCGCGTCGTTTATAAATAAAATAAAAGAGCGCGATTGCGATGGCATAATAGGCAAGCCCTGTAATGACGTCGGATATGACGTGGAGCCTTATCAGGCCGGGTTCCCATAACAAGCAAAAGCCATGCGCCATATAATTACTCGTATCATGTCCGGACATGTTTGCCTCCAAAGCAGTGTTTCAAGTAAAAAAATCACTACTTCAATAACAGTCCTATTATACTATTTCTATAAGTCGATTATACCGAGTTTGTCCACTTGCACAATTTATTTTACACGCTCGGAAGGTCAGGACAAATCTCTGCTCCCCATATAATTCACAATAGGTTCACTGCATCAGCGGAGATTCTGATTCCGCCTCACGCCGCCGTCGGCTTGCACTTCAAAACCGCACTCCATCCATACTAGCTCTTGTATCCTGACCAATTATCTGCGTATAAATCAGGGTCTTGGTAATCTCCCTATGCCCAAGCCATTCCCTTAATACGGTAACGGGAACGCCAACAACAGGTTGACCTGATGGTTGGATTTCTGAATTCCGTTAGAAAACCGTTAGAAAATGAGGCAGAAAATAAAAAAGAGGCTACGGTTGATACCGTAACCTCTTGATTAGTTTGGTAGCGGGGGCCGGATTTGAACCGACGACCTTCGGGTTATGAGCCCGACGAGCTACCGGACTGCTCCACCCCGCGATGTGAGAGTGCATAATAAAGCACCGGTTCCAGGATGTCAAGAAAATTGTCGGACTTTCGCCGTTTTATCTTCCATTTAGTAAAGAAGATCAAGTGTCGATCCGATATATAAGCTATGACGCCTCCGGAATTGGATATTGGAGACGGATTAAGCCTTTTCGGACCCCTTATATCATACAATCCTCAGGTTTAAACGAGACTCCGATTATGCCCGTCAGCCAAACTTTCGTTGACAAAGAGGTTTTTGATACTCTATAATATAAACTAATGCAGAATCCAGGCGAGAATACTGTGATCGAGACATTAGGCGTGAAGTTGAGCGTGATACGCTGCACAACGCTGATCTGTGCGATCGCGGCTGTGCTTTGCATTGCCGGCGAACGTGCTTTCGCCGATATCTATCAGTATACGGACGAAGCCGGTGTCGTCCACTTCAGTAATGTGTCTGTCCCTTCCAACAAGCGCGTAAAGCACCTAAGAGTCAGGCCGGAACCGAAGCAAATCGCCTATGCAAAGCGGACGTCTTCCCCGCGGTATGCCCGGCAAAGGACAGTTTCGTCGGACAATATGCCGAGCGCCTACACGGAGATCATCAACAACGCCTGCGACAGGCACGGCGTCGACCCGGCGCTGGTCCATGCAATCGTCAAAGTGGAATCAGACTTCAACCCCTATGCAATGTCCCGGAAAGGCGCCATGGGACTCATGCAGCTCATGCCGCAAACCGCCGTCAACATGAACATTCGGAACATCTTCAGTCCTGATGAAAACATCGACGGAGGGGTGAGATATCTCCGGTACCTGATCGACCGGTATGAAGGAAATCTGTCGCTTGCACTGGCAGCCTACAACTCCGGAGAGTCGGCTGTCAAAAAGTGGGGAACTGTCCCCCCCTACCCCGAAACACAGAACTACGTGCAGAGGATCCTCAACCTGTACAATGGGACCGGCGGAAGTATAAGCAGAAGCTCGCTTACGCCGCGCTATACGATCTTCATCGGCTACGGCGATGACGGCGCGCTCGTGCTTACCGATGACCCTTCAAAACAGAAAAGCAAAAACGTAAAGCGAAAAACGCGGAAAGAGCTGTAGCCCCCCCCTGATAGTCAATCACCTGCTATGGGTATTTTAAGGGTATGTAAAACAGTAACTTTTTTTACTGAATAGATCTTTTCCCTAAAGAAGGATTGAAGTAAAGAGCGATATGCATCGTGGCAGGACAACCGAGAAAGACAAAGGACAACAGGAGGAACCCGGCACAGTCAGATTTCGTCAACTTGATCTTTTATTAACTGGAAACGCGTCGATAAAGAAAAACCCGCGGCCGGAAAGCTTCTCTCTCCCCGGCCGCGGAATCGATCTTCACGCTGTTCGATTACGGCTGTATGGTCAGGTAAACCGATGTGCCATCCCGATAGATAAGCAGGAGAACGGTGTCCTTGGCATGGATCCGGGAAACCGCTTGGTCGTAATCCTGAATATTTTGAATTGCCGTCCTGTTTACTTCCTCAATAACGTCATTCGGCTGCAGCAATCTCTGGCCCGCCAGGTTGGGGCTTACCCCGGTGACGACAACGCCGTTCACACCTTCAGGAATACTCAACTTGTTTCGAAGGCCGGGGGTAAGGTCCTGCACGGAAACGCCCTTTAACGCGTTATCATACTCGGTTTTTTTGGCAATCGCATGGTCCTTATACTCGCTGAGTACGACGGTTACCGTTTGTTCCTTGCCGTTTCTTATGATCCTGACATCGACCTTGGTTCCCGGAGCTGTTGACGCGATAATATTTCTCAGGCTCGTGGAGTCATCGATTTTTCCCGAGATTATTCCCGTGATGAGGTCCCCTTGCTTCAGGCCGGCTTTGTCTGCCGGGCTGCCCGTTTGAACGCCTGAAACCAGTGCGCCGGCTGTTTCCTTGATCCCGAGCCCCTTTGCAATGTCGGGCGTCAGGTCCTGAATGCTCACGCCGAGCCATCCGCGGATAACCTTGCCGTGCTTGATGATGCTATCCAGCACGACCTTTGCCATGTCGGAGGGAATGGCAAAGCCGATGCCCATGTAGCCGCCGCTCGTAGAATAAATTGCGGTGTTGATGCCGACCAGCTCGCCGCTGGCGTTGACCAGGGCGCCCCCTGAATTGCCGGGGTTGATCGCCGCGTCGGTCTGGATAAAATCTTCGTAGTCCGCCAGGCCGATGTTCGACCGGCCCACGGCGCTCACAATACCCATGGTGATCGTCTGATTCAGGCCAAAAGGATTGCCGATCGCGAGGACGAGATCTCCCGTTTTCATTTTTCCGGATTCCCCGAGCGTGAGCGTCGGCAGGCCCCGGGCATCGATCTTGACCACGGCAAGGTCCGTCCGCGGGTCAGTGCCGACGACCTTGCCCTTGAACTCCCGTTTGTCATA
>DAIDTZ010000118.1 GCA_027456925.1 Nitrospirota bacterium | reverse complement strand
AAGGAGTACCGTGTGGAAGACGAAGTAACCAAAAAATAGCAGCCAATACAAATACAATCACTTCCAAGATGAATACCTTAAAAATATAGTTTTTAAAACGTTTCATATTCATTTTTCTGACTAATGCACGACTTACGCGCCACCTTTGGCGCGCAGTTTTCCGCTTGACGCACCCATCGACCCCGCAGTTCAAGATTGCGACGTTTCAAAAGATCGCTCTCGCAAGTGCAATTCAGATTCCCGGATGCTCATTATTTTGTACCGACACGACCTGAGCCGAACTTCGGATGCTTTGCCTTGCACGCGGAAACAAGGTTTGCATCGACCGATGGCAGCGCCTTCGTGGCACCGGGTATCGTTGTCATTCCCTGCATGATGGGGTCGATACAGTCTACCCAGAGGCCGTAACCTTTCTTAGCTGCTCCTTTAACGAAGCCAGCGTCCTAGCAGGCTTTAAGAATCTGCTGGCACGGCCCGGGTGCTTTCCCCCTATGCGCGGGATCCGAGAACGCTACGGTCGAAAAGGCAAATGAAGCTATAATGCACAAGATAATCGATGCTTTCATAAAAAATCCTCCTTTTAAATTGAGTTCCCATAATATTGATCCTCGTATCTACTGACCTTACCCCAGAAACCAGTACTACCACCAGAGTCGGACTTATGATAGTCAGCTTATTATAAATGTTATATTACGTCACGAATTATATTTCTGATTCATGGTCACGTCAACGATGTCGATCGGGTATTTTAAGGGTAGTGATGTTGTTGGATACAGGTTCAAACTTTAAGTATTACCACCAATGTAAACTTCAACAGCTTCAGGATGAACGGCGCGCCGAACGTTGCGACCAGGACATATTAATCTTCGTATCCCTTTCACCCGTCGAAACCACAAGCATGCATTTGTGGGGAATTGAAAACGCCACACATTTTTTGGTCGTAACATGCAAATGAACGTTGCGATAACCGGCGCTTTATCGCTTTGTTAGGCACTGGGCCGGTGCCGCAGCGCTTAGCTTACGGGTTCTTCAAGAATCTCAAATAGAAGGCTGCAAATACCAAGACAATACCGATGTTCACTATCAGCCGTTCCCAGAATCGATTCCTAAAGAACAGTAAATCTACGCTAACGACAACGGCTATCAATAACACAATGTAAAGCACGACGGACATGTTCCTTGTCATTTCCATCACCAGTTCGAATATATCAAAAACCGCCTACCCATGGTCCAGATGAACCGTCAATATCGGCCTACTTTTTTATAAGATTATCAATGGTTCTGTTGTTCTGGCCGAACAGCTTTACTCTAAGACAGGTTTGCCTTCTCTCCACTGCGGCCGTTAATTATTCCACCTTGAACGTCGCGGACTTGAGCACCGTTCCGGACTCATCGAGCACATCAACCTTCCAATTGCCTTTTCTGCCGCTAATTGCCTTGTAACTCCACGTGCGCCAATGCTCCGACTTTTTTACATGCTGGGTCGCCCTTTCCGTTTCCCCTCCAAAAGTCCAGGCATAGGTAATCACTTGATCCTTTGTCACATTCGTGAGATCAAGGTAACAATAGACCTTGTCCTGCGATGCCGGGAAGGAAGCGGCAATACCGGACGGCTGCCGGTCCTCGACCGATCGTGCAATAATCATATGTGAGATGGTCAGGCTCGCGGCCGGAACCGGGACCACGGCAGGTGCTGAAGCAGCGGGAGCGACAGGCAACGTCGGACGGGCCGGTGGAACCGAAACGGCGACAGGCGCGGAACGAGTAGGAGTGGTGACAATCGCCGCTGGAGGCGGGGCGGATGCCGGCACGGAAGGAAATGGGCGAGGTATCTTCGTGGCCAGGAGGAAACCCAGCGCGATGAACAACACCATAAGACCGATGACCACTATTCTCTTCATATTTCTTCCCTTCTAGCCTGGTACCTTGCAGGCGACGTTGTTGCACCTCTTGCGCTGCCGTACGTTTCACGTTTCCTCGGGCGAGGCCTGCAATAGATCCTCAACCAGGCTCCTGCCGCCCGATGTCAGACGATACCTTATCTTCATGGATATTTTAAGTTTCAGCCTCTTGTGACCGACCCCTCGATCACGTTGTTGGGCGAGAACACGTCAGCCGACGTTTCAAGATGCAGTCCGCAGCGACCTAAGCCAGCCGCCGACATACTCTGCGACCTCTTGCCACCGAGGCTCCGTCACGACCAAGTGGGCGTGGTTCTCGAACTCCTTGTAAGTCGATACTGCCTTATACTTCCTTGCTACTCGGCGGACGATGGATGCAGGAATGATGCGGTCTTGGGCGCCGGCAACCGTCAACACGGGGCAGGTCACTTTGGACTCATCAACCCTTGACGCACCCCTTGAATCGAAGAGCCAATAGCCTATTTCGAACACTGTCCTCCCGGATTCATAGACGAACTTGTCATAGGTTTTTTCCCGTTCCTCCTCCGGCAGCAGATGCATCATTGAATAGACCGCCTCGCCAAATGTTGGGCGCACCGGTTTTCTCCAGAAGCCCCACGTTGTCAGCGAGGTCCAGTGGCTTCTTATAGCGGAGGGTGTGAGGACCACGATGCCGGAAGGCCATGCGGGTGTGAGCAAGACAAGCGCTCGTGCCAGTCCGCGCGTGCCCAGAATCTGTGCCAGCAGACCTCCCATGGAGTGGCCCATCAAGATCGGCTTCGCGCCGAGTTGCTTCACCTCTTGTTCGAGGGCTTCGGCGTAGTCCAGCAGGCTGGCTGTCCCGAGACGGGGGTCTGGAACGCCTCGCGGGTCCATGGCATGGTAGGGCAATGTCGTAGTGACGCAATGGTAGCCATCCGCCTCAAAGACACGCCGGTAGTTATCCCAGATCCATGGTCCGCACCACATTCCGTGAATCATGAAGATTGTGTCAGCCACTTTTCTCCCTCATTACGTAACTAAGTGCCGCATTCTTCCCGAACAGCGAGAGAACCAGTATTGAACTGCTTGTGTTTTGTCACGAGTTTCGAATAGATCGTTTCTTATATTTATTTCAAAATTTTTTCCACCTCCTTTCCCAAGGTACTGTGAATTACTTGAAATATGCAGTGCTGCTCCAACAACCCCGGGTGCAGAGTACAGGAAAAACTCATTGCCTGATTAATATATCTCTCAAGGAAGATTTCATGCGTTTTCTCATTCCTTTGGTCAGCTATGGAACACTCAATGCTCGGCGGTCCACCTAACGGAAATCGCTTTCCGGGTAATCCGGGCTGACGATACTCGGATCTTCTTCAATCTCTGAACGACATGGTCAGTTCGTACACCCCGCCTTCGCTCCGCTTCTCGATGTTGAACCCCATTTTTTCGAACAGCTGGAGCATCTGGCGGTTTTCCATCAATACAGCCGCGGTGAAACCGAGAAGGCCGCTCTTCCTGGCCAGGTACGTGACGTAGGAGAGCAGCGTCGCACCGATGCCTTTCCCCTGATAGTCGTCGCGCACCACGAAGGCCACCTCGGCAATGTGCTTGGTTTCGTCGATCAGGTACTGGGCCATGCCGACGATCTGCTCCGTCTCCTCATGCTTGAGCACGGCAAGGATCACCATCTCCCGGGTATAGTCTATCACGACGAAGGGCTGCAGGCGTTCGTGATGCATGTCGGCGCGCGTGGAGATGAACCTGCGGTACATGGAATCGTTCGACAGGGAATAGAAAAAATCCTTCAGGAGATGCTCGTCCGAAAATTTTACGGGCCGGAGCAGCAGGGTCAGGCCCGTCTTCGTGGTCTTGTACGACTCGAACTCCTCGGGATAGACGCCCTGCACCCCGGGGATGAACGCCTGGTCCTTGTAGATCAGCCTGCGCTCCTTCGCCTGTTCGATGAGTCCTTCCCTGAATTTGGGGTGGGCGATCGCGATCAGGTCCATGGCGCGCTCGCGGATGTTCTTGCCGTGGAGATAGGCGATGCCGTATTCGGTGATCACGTAGTGGATGTCTCCGCGCGAAAGCGTTACGCCGGCGCCTTCCTTGAGATAGGGAACGATCCGGGACACTTCCCCGTTCTCAGCCGTGGATTGGAGCGCGAGAATGGACTTGCCGCCCGGGGACAGGATCGCTCCGCGCATGAAGTCCGCCTGGCCGCCGATGCCGCTGTAGAAGCGCTTGCCGATGTTCTCGGCCGTGGCCTGGCCTGACAGATCGATTTCGAGGGCGCTATTGATCGCCGTCATGTTCTTCTGGCGCGCCAGCACCGTGGGATTGTTGGTGTAGTTCACGGGCCGGAACTCGATGCCCGGGTTATCATGCAAATAATCGTAGGTGTCGCGCTTGCCCATGCAGAAGGCGGCCACGGTTTTTCCGCGGTTCAGTTCCTTGCGCGTATTATCGATGACCCGTTCGCGCATCAGCTCCACGATGCCGTCGGTCAAAAGCTCGGTGTGCACGCCCAGGTGTTCCTTGTTTTTGAGGTGCGCCAGGATCGCGTTCGGGATGCTGCCGTAGCCGACCTGGATGGTGTCGCCGTCCTGCACGATGCGGCTGACATAGGCGCCGATCTTCTGGCTGATATCGTCGGCGACCGTGTCCTCGTATTCCAGGAGCGGCTCCTCGCAGGGGATGATGAAGTTCACGTCCTTGATATTGATAAAGGTGTCGCCCAGAACACGGGGCATTTGGGGATTGATCTGCGCGATGACGAGGGAGGCGTTCTCCGTCGCGGCCTTCACGATATCCACGCTGATGCCGAGGCTCATGAACCCGTGCTCGTCGGGAAGGGAAGTTTGGATCAGGGCCACGTCCACGGGCACCAGCTTTTTCTGGAACAGGCCCGGGACCTGGGAAAGGAAGACGGGCGTGTAGTCCGCCAGGCCCTGGTTTACGGCATCGCGCGTGTTGTTGCCGATGAAGAAGGAGTTGTGCCGGAAGTTGTCCTTGAATTTCTCGTCCGCGTAAGGCGCCACGCCCAGGGTCCAGACCTGGAGCAGCTCGGTGTCGAAGAAGGCCTTGGGATGGGACCGCACATAATCGATCAGCGCCTTTACCAGGCACTGCGGTTCCCCGCAGCCGGTGCCGATAAAAATCCGGTTGCCGGGGTGGATGGCGCTGAAGATCCATTCCGTTGTGGGGAATTTTTCAGGATAGAGCGCCTTGATCCCCTCGATTTTCCTGTTCTGGTCCTGGTCAGCCACGAGCATCCTCCATTTCCTAGAAGTATAGCAAAAAAAAGGTTTTTGCATCGACCGGTTGGCCGACAGGGAAAAATGGGCATACCCTAAAAATACCCCATCGAAAAGCTTGACAAGAATGCCGCGGTTCTATAGCATGCAATGAACAATGAAACGCTGTTTTCGATTTTTCCGTCTGTGCGTGTTCCTCATGCTGAAGCAGGAGCGAAGCCAGATCACACCAGGAGGGTACTATGACTGCGGCAACAATGACCAAGGAGCCACCCATGGTTTCGGAGCGGGTAAAATTCATCAACCATGCAGGAAAAGAGATTCTTTTCCTGGATTTTTCGGGATGTACGACGAACGAGGTGCTTGCCACCATCGAGGAATCGAAACAGGTCATCCGGACCAGGCCCGAGGGTTCGGTGCTGACGCTTACGGACGTGACGAATGCGCGGTTCAATGAAGATATCACTGAACGGATGAAGGAGTTTACCGCCCATAACAAGCCCTACGTCAAGGCTGCTGCCATCATCGGGATCTCCGGAATCAAGAAGATCATCTTCGAGGCGGTCATGATGTTCTCCAAGCGGAAGATCCACATTTTTGAGAGCATCCACGAAGCCAAGGAATGGCTGGTGATCAACTCATAGGAGCCGGGGGGGGCAGCGCGTGGGCCCTGTCTCTTGCCCCTGATCCCTCCTGAGTTTTGTAGAAACCATGCTTTTCGATTTACGCTCTCCGGCCCTTGACCGTTCGCCCTTTCTCTACTACACTTAGAACATCATGTTCGAAGCACTCTTCAACCCCGGGGCCATTGCCGTCATCGGCGCATCGGCGGATGCAAAAAAAGTCGGCCACGCGGTCCTCCATAATCTTATCCGGTTCGAGTTCAAGGGCGCGCTTTATCCCGTTAATCCCTCGTGCGGCGACATTCTCGGCCTCACGGCCTATGCCAGGGTGGCGGACATCGGCCGGCCGATCGATCTCGCCATCATCGTCATTCCCGCCAAGTTCGTTGCCGCCTCGCTCCGGGAGTGCGCGGCTGCGGGGATCAAGGCGGCGATTGTTATCAGCGCGGGATTCAAAGAAGCGGGCGCAGGCGGCACCATCCTGGAAGAGGAACTGAAGGCCGTCAGCAGGGAACACCACATCCGGGTCCTGGGCCCGAACTGTCTCGGCCTCATCAACACCGCCGTGGACCTGAACGCCACGTTTGCAGGGGACATGCTGCCGAAAGGCTCGATCGGATTTTTTTCCCAGTCCGGCGCCATGGGCATTGCGATCATGGATTGGGCCATCGGAAACGACGTGGGGTTCTCCAAGTTCATCAGCCTGGGGAACAAGGCCGATCTCTCGGAGATCGACTTCATCGAATACTTCATGACCGACCCTGATACGAGCCTCATTCTCGGATATATCGAGGACGTGGTGGACGGCAAACGGTTCATGGAAGTGGCGCAGAAGGCGACCAAGGTCAAACCCATCATCCTCCTGAAATCCGGAGGCACCGAGGCGGGCGCCCGGGCCGCTTCATCGCATACCGGCGCGCTGGCGGGCTCCGACGTTGCCTTCGACGCCGCGTTCAAGCAGACCGGCGTCATGCGGGCGCAAGGGGTGCAGGACCTCTTTGATACGGCGCTCGCGTTTTCCGAAGGCAAGGTCCCCGTGGGGAACGGCCTGCTGGTGATCACGAACGCCGGCGGCCCGGGCATTATCGCCGCGGACACTGCCGAGCGGATGGGTATCGAGCTTCCGCACATGACCAAGGAGAGTTTGACGGCCATGGCGCCGAAACTTCCGCCCAACGCCTCGATCTTCAATCCCGTTGACGTGATCGGCGACGCCACGTCGGAGCGCTACGCCGTCGTGCTCGAACAGGCGGCAAAAGACCCGAATGTGGACGGCATGCTCGTGATCCTGACACCCCAGGCCATGACGGACATGGAAAAGACCGCCGAGGCGGTCATTCAAACGGCAAAGTCCACGGACAAGCCGATCATAACCTCCTTTATGGGAGAAAAGCGCGTGCGCAGAGGCATCGACCTGCTCAAGGCGGCTTCCATCCCGAACTTCTCCTACCCCGAGCTCGCGGTCAAGGCCTTTAAGCGGCTGACCGACCAGTGGACATGGAAAAACGAAAAGCCGGAGGAAGCGGCGACCTCCTGGTACAACTTCGACGCAGCGGCCGAGGCCGTCGCTTCGGTCCTCAAAAAGGGCATGTATCAGGTGGGCGAAGAAGAGGCCGCGCAGATCCTGACGTACTACGGCTTCCAATTTCCGAAGCATGCGATCGCCCGGACTTCGAAGGAGGCCGGCCTGATGGCGTCGAAGATCGGCTTTCCGGTGGTGATGAAAGTATCTTCTCCCGACATTCTGCACAAGACCGACGTGGGCGGCGTGCGCGTGGATGTGAAAACGCAGCAGGAGGCCGAGGACGCGTTCCTGGACATCACGTCAAATGCCCGGCGCATCATGCCGGACGCTTTCATCAAGGGTGTGATGATTTCCGGGAGGCTGAGGGGCGGCAAGGAAGTGATCCTGGGGGTTACCTTTGACCGGACCTTCGGCCACATGATCATGTTCGGCCTCGGCGGCATCTACGTCGAAGTGCTTAAAGACGTGGCCTTCCGGATCGTTCCCGTGACGCGCAGGGACGCCCTCGCCATGGTGAACGAGATCAAGACCATCGGGCTTTTGCGCGGCACGCGCGGCGAGCGGCCTTCCGACATCAGCGCCATTGCGAGCTATATCGTGAACCTCTCGTGTCTGGTGTCCGACTTCCCCGAAATCCAGGAGCTGGACATCAATCCGCTCATGGTCATGGAAAAG
>DAIDTZ010000117.1 GCA_027456925.1 Nitrospirota bacterium | reverse complement strand
CGACACGACCGCGACCACGGAGGCATCGAGCTCCTTGAGCAGGCGAATCGCTTCCTCTCCCCCCATGCCGCCCCGTACCGTCGCGTCGAGGAGCACGACATCGAAGGTTGAACCGGCAGACAAGGCCCTGCGATAGCAATCGACTGCGGCAGCGCCGTCCGCGGCATACTCCACCTCCTGGCCGAGCGTATCCAGCATGGCGCCGAGCGAATCACGCACCGCCTCTTCATCATCCATGATCAGGATCCGTCCTTTCCTGATCGCAGCAGGCTGTAATGAGCGGGCCGGGCTGGCCGGGATCGTCTTGCCGGCAGGAAGCCAGATGGTGAACGAACTTCCCTTGTTCGCCACCGAAGAAACCTCGATCATTCCGCCGTGGTTCTTGACGATGGCGTAAGACGTTGCAAGTCCCAGCCCGCTCCCGGTCGTCTTGGTCGTAAAATAGGGTTCGAAGATGCGAGGGAGAACCTCTTCGGGAATCCCGCGCCCGGCGTCTTGGATCACGATCTCGATCCAGCGGCCCGATCCCGGAACGCGCGCAGCAGGCGCATCGCCGAGGTCGCGGTTTCGCGCCATGACCGAGATAACGCCGCCTCCCGGCATCGCCTGATCGGCATTGAGCACGATATTATGGATCACCTGGGACAATTGTCCTTCATCGGCGTCAACGGGCCAGAGCTCGCTCTCGATGTCGAACCGGCAGTCCGAAGCGGACCCGCTCAAGGCGAAGCGCGTCGCGTTCTCGATCAACGAAGCGAGGGCCAGCGATTTCTTCACCGGCTTGCCGCCCTTCGAAAACGTCAGAAGCTGGATCGTCAGGTTCACCGACATCTGGAGGACCTTCTCCGCCTTTTCGAGCATCAGCAGGGCCTTGTCGCGCTGGTCGAGTTTCCGCTTTGCCACCGTCAAGTAACTGAACGCGGCCTGCAGCAGGTTGTTGAAATCGTGGGCAATGCCCCCCGCGAGCACGCCGATGGCCTCGATCTTCTGGGTGCGCAGCTGTTCCGCTTCGATCCGCTTTCGCTCGGAGATGTCCCGGGCCACGGCGATCACGACGCGACTGCCCCCGTAGGTTGCCGGTACGAACCGAACCTCCTGCGGAAACGTTGTTCCGTCGGAGCGAAGGCCGAAGAACTCGATCAGCTGGGGTTTTCCCTCCAGGGCTTTTCTCGTCGCCGCAGCTACGTCCGCAAGAACGCTCAAATCCGGCGCAGCGAGCATATCCACTGACTTGCCGAGCATGGCGGCGCGCCCGCAGCCGTACATGGCCTCTGCGCCCTTGTTCACATCAAGCAGCCTGCCGTTCTCGTCGAGTATATAGATGGCGTCGTTGATGCTGCTGAACAGGTTCCGGTAGCCGGCCTCGGATTCCCGCACCTCCCCCAGCAGCTTCAGGTTCTCGAACCTGAGCGCGATGGACGAGATGATCGTTGCGTGATTATTCAGTGATAACCCGATAAGGGCGATAAGATAGATGATGCTGAGAATGCCTATGATATATACGTTTTCGCCGCCCTCGATGAAACATCGGATGGCAAAGAGGAGCAGGATGGGGGTCATCCAGGCTGCGGGCGCAAAACGGAGGGACGAGTGTGACACGGTCGTTGCCGCGGACAAGCCGGCGAGCATAAGCAGAAACATGGAGATGAGGCCGTGATCTCCCGCAGGAAAAATAAGCACCGAGGAAAGGCCCCAGAAGATGCCGGAAACGAAGACCAGCAGCAGATACACGTTCTTCCAGAGAACGGCGTTGAACTGCTCGTTCCTCACCCTGGTAAAACGGGCATAATAAATGATCCTGCTCGTGACGATGAGCAGGATCATCAGGAGCCAGGCGGCGATGTTTTTGAAGGGAACAACCGCGCGTACCGAGTAGGCGAGAAGGAGCGCAACGGCAAAGGAGCCCAGCTGCATCATCGGCAGATGACGGAGGGCGAGCCGGACCTGCTCCCGGACTATCGCAGTCTGGATGTCTTTACCTGATGATGGTTCGTTCGGCATATGCGGTTCCCCATACCGGGTCACGAGAATGATCCTCCCTTGGGCTTTTGAGCTTGCTAAGATATTAGCGCAAATTTGCTTTTTTTGTTTTTTTTATTTCCATTATATACGTCCTGCTCAAGGGTTAACCACGCGCGTGAGACGCGCCTTTCTCGCGGGTAGGTCTCGGCCCGGTTGTTATGTTGTCTTCGTCCGTCTCTGGTTCAATGCCGTTATCAACAGTGGTCCCCTGTCTGGATGCCGCTAGTCAAGCGCCCCATGTTCTTTTGCAGTCTTGATCCAGTGTTCGGCCAGTTCGGCAGGATTTGCGCCGAGGCCACGGCCAAGGTGCAGCGCCTGTCCCATCAATAATTCCGATGCTTTGCGGAAATCGGCGACAGTGTCCAGTGTGCCGAATGATTCCTGCGCTTTCAATAGGAGCAGCTCGTGATGGCGGCAAGAAAAAGCTATGGGATCAGAGGAGCCCTCCGTTAACTCAGGAAGCATCAGCAGGTCGATCCACTCGGGACCAAGCCGGTGCTGCAACTGTTCGGGCCCTTCCCTACCCATCTCTCGCCAGATACGCAATGTCTGCCGGTCACCCGATTCGGCCAAACCACTTTCCAGCAGAAGGGCGAAAGCGCTGTCAGCCAAATTCTGCATCACTTCGAGATACTCGTCCTGAGCAACTTCGAAGCGCTTCGCAGCCTGTCCTTCAATGTAGGCGGCGACGCTCAATTGAGGTAAATCTAAAACTTCCGGGCACCCTTCGATGCAGGGGAACTCACTCCCTTGGTACATGTAGTGCAGTTTCCCGCCCTGCCTTTGGCGGCCAAGAGGATATAACCGGCAGGCCAAGGGGCGGCCCAAATGGACGCTGCATCCAAAATCAGGTACATACTGGCTGCACGCCGGCTGCTGTCTCCAGCCGGGCGCACCATCAAAGCGCAATTGGATGCCGCCAAAATCGCAGTATTGATCACGAAACGCCCTCGGGGTCAGTCCTTTTGCTTCAGCCAGACACGCCAGTTCCCACGGATTCAGCCTGACCGTTTTGCCATGACAGCAGGTGCCTGAACGTGAACAGGTAAGCGGCAGATTATCAGTAAGACTGAGTTTGGTCGTGACCGGCATTGCGGGTCTTCCTTCTGCATTCCATTTGTTCGAATTCTCGGATAACCAGCTGTTGAAC
>DAIDTZ010000116.1 GCA_027456925.1 Nitrospirota bacterium | reverse complement strand
GTACGGGATACTCGGAAAACCATGCGCTGGGAGGCGCTTTCGGAAACACCGACACGAAATCCTACACGACAACGCTGTCGGTGAACCAGATCCTTTATGATTTTGGAAAAACCGGGAACGCGCGTGATGCCGCACGCTTCGGGATGCGCTCGGCGGAGATGGACATTGACCGGGTCGTCCAGGAAGTGGTCCTGAATGTGAAGCAGGCCTACTACGGGCTGCTGCAAGCCAAAAAACTTGTGCTGGTTGCACAAAAGACGCTCGCACAGACCGAAAGCCACAAGAAGCAGGCCGAGGCTTTTTTTCACGCCGGCTCCAAACCGAGATTCGATGTCACGAGGGCGGAAGTGGACGTGAACAACGCCAAGCTGGGATTGATCAATGCAGAGAACAGCGTACGCCTGGGCACCATAGGACTTTATAACGCCATGGGCCTCGACCCGGTCCGTGATGCGGATATCGAGGATGTACTTTCCCAGCCTACCGCCGTGCCCTCCCTCGACGAGGCCCAGGCCGAAGCTCTCAAAAACAGGCCGGAGATGCTGAAAGCCGAACAAGACATCGAGTCCGCACAAGCCCGCGTCAGGACCGAGGAGTCGGGCTATTTGCCGACGCTTTCCGCCAACGGCGCCTACAACTGGGCGCATGGAACCTCGGAAATGGGTTCGTTCAACGGGATACCGCTTAACGGAGAAGTCCTGAACAGCTGGAATGCCGGGATAACGCTTTCCATGCCGCTCTTTGAAGGAGGAGTGACAAGGGGTAGGGTAAGCGAGGCCCGGGCAAATCAGCATGTCCTGGAAGCGCAGCGGGATACGCTCAGGCAATCGATCCTTCTTGATGTCAACCAGGCCTACGCCGATCTTGAGAGCGCTTCGGCGAGGATTGCCGTGATGGACAGTTCGCTCAAGAATGCCCGGGAGAGCCTTGAGCTCGCCGAGGGCAGGTACGAGGCAGGTGTCGGCCTGTCGCTTGAAGTGACGGACGCCCAGGTCGCGGCCGCTAAGAGTGAAACTGATTACGTACAGGCTCTCTATGATTATCAGCTTGCTGCCGCGCGGCTTGCGAAAGCAATGGGGAAGGGGTTGGAAAGGTAATTTGTTCAAGTTCAGCGTTCGGGCCGTAAAATCGTGTTTTTGGTAGTCGGGTGGCGAAAGGAGATTACATGCCAGTCAAAGAGGTGGTTTTTACCGTTAAACTGCCGATCAAGAGCGTCTGGGCTTTCATGATAGACCGGAATGAAGTGGGCTGCCTGTTCCCCGGGTGTAAAGGCGTCAAAATCCTGAACGACCTGGACTCCATCTGGACCATTAAGATGTCGCTGGGGCCTTTCACCCGCACGATCGAAATGCAGGCTCACACTACGGAACTGGCCGAACACACAAGGATGGCGTGGATTGCGACACATGAACACCTCCTGACCTCGGGAATAGTCATGTTCCGCAAGATTTCGGAAGACGAGACCGAGGTTACCTACCATCTTGAGGGCCATGTGAACGGCCACTTTTCCTTTCTTCAGGACATGGTCGTTGCCGAGAAACTCGGGGAAGTTGCCCGCGGCTTCATGAAAGCCATCAAAGAACGGCTCGAATACCGGGCAGACCAGGAACCAAAGGAATCGTAATATGTCGATCAGCACAACAATAGCGCGAAATAAAATTCTCTGGGCCGCGACAGGCATTATCATCATCGCGGCTGTCATCGTTATGAGCGGCAGGAAGCCGATCATGGTCAAAGTCGCCGAACTCAAGCCGGGCGAACTCCGGGTCATCGTAAACGCCACGACAACTTCTACGGTCAAGTCCGAAACCGAAGTCACACTCTCAGCCCAGCGAACCGGCAGGGTGGTTAAGCTTCCGGTCAAGGAAGGGGACATCGTCAAAGCCGGAGCGCTGATTGCACAGCTCGACCTCACCGAGGACTCGGTGCAGACCGAGAGTGTGCTCTTGCAAAGCAAGGCTACCTTCGATGAAGCGAAAAAAAACCTGGAACGCTCACAGGGCCTGTTCGACAAGGGCATGATCGCGCAGCAGGACCTGGACGCAGTGCGCCGGGCCTACGAGGTCGCACGGTCCCAGTACGGTGCAGCGCAGGAAGATGACAAGGTAACGAAAAATTATTCCATTATTTGCGCCCCTTTTGATGGTGTTGTTTCCAGGAAATACACCGAGGTGGGCGAGCTTTTGCTGCCCGGAAAGCAGATTGTTACGATCGTGAACCCTGACAAGATTTATGTTCTTGCCACGATTGACGAAGTGGATGTGGGCAGGCTCAGGCTGGGCCAGCCCGTTGGAATAACCGTGGATGCCTTTCCGGGAGAAAAATTCTCCGGCACGATCAAACGGATTTCCCCGATCGTGAGCGGCGGAAAGCTGGAGACCCGCACGGCCGATGTGTGGATTTACTTCGATAAAAAAGAGCCGCAGATGAAGCCGGGCATGTCCGCGGACGTGGAGATCCTGGTTGCGACCCTTGAAAACGTCCTCTCCGTCCCTTCCCAGGCGGTCATCGAACGGGAAGGGAAAAAACAGATCTTTGTGGCCGATGGACGCGCGCTCAAACCAGGCAGCACAACGGTCGTAAAACTCCGTCCTGTCGAAATCGGCGAAACCAACTGGAGCTATACGCAAATCATCGGCGGTCTGAAAGCCGGGGAGTACGTCGTTACCACACCGGAGGCCTCAGGGTTGAAAAACGTGGCGAAGGTGAAGATTGAACAATAACGTCCCCTCAGAGTTTACTTGCCTTTACTCCGTACCTGGGACTCTGAACTTTGAACCTAAAAAGAGCATTTAACCACGGATTAACACGGATAAACAGCGTTGATTCAAAGTCCTAAGACAAAAACAAAGAGCGCCAATTGGGTGAAGCTCCCGTTCGAAATAAATTATTGATTTAAGCCCTTAACCGTGTTCATCTGTGGTTCCAACTGCCGTTTGTAGGTTGAACTGTTACTTATGCCATGATTGAGCTTGCCAATATAACCAAAACCTACCGCATGGGGGAGGTCGATATCACGGTCCTTTCTGATGTTTCCCTCAAGGTCCGGCAGGGAGAACTCATCGCCATCATGGGGCCTTCCGGTTCCGGGAAGTCAACGCTCATGAACATCATCGGCTGCCTGGACAGGCCCACGAGCGGCGTCTACCGTTTTGAACAACGGGAAATCAGCACTCTTTCCGACGACGAGCTTGCGTCGGTCAGGAACGTCAAGATCGGCTTCGTGTTCCCGACCTTCAATCTCCTTCCGCGTTTCTCCGCGCTCAAGAATGTCGAGGTCCCCCTTATCTACAGCGGTGTTCCTGCCAGGGTGCGCAGAGAGCGGGCGATCCCGCTCCTGGAACAGGTAGGTCTCACGGAACGGATGCATCATAAACCCACGGAGCTTTCCGGCGGCCAGCAGCAGCGGGTGGCCATTGCCCGCGCCCTGGTGAACCATCCTCCGCTTTTACTTGCCGACGAACCCACGGGAAATCTCGACAGCCGCTCCGGCGAGGAAATACTCAAAATTCTGACCGGGCTCAACA
>DAIDTZ010000115.1 GCA_027456925.1 Nitrospirota bacterium | reverse complement strand
CCCTTTTTTTACGAGGTATCCCATGATTCTGGACAAAGTAAACAGCGCCGACGATCTTCGGACCCTTCCCCAGGACGAGCTGCCGACGCTCGCCGAGGAGGTCCGGCAGGAGATCATCGACGTGGTATCGAAGACCGGCGGCCATCTCGCTCCCAGCCTGGGCGTCGTCGATCTCACCATTGCCCTGCACTATGCCTTTTACACGCCGAAGGACCGCATCGTCTGGGACGTGGGCCACCAGGCCTACGGGCACAAGATCCTGACGGGCAGGAGGGCGCTGTTTCCGACGCTCCGCCAGCACGGCGGCATCAGCGGGTTTCCGAAGCGCGACGAGAGCCCTTGCGACCACTTCGACGTGGGCCACGCGAGCACGTCCATATCCGCGGCCCTCGGCATGGCAGCGGCCCGGGACATCAAGGGAGAGGACTACCGCGTCATCGCCGTGATCGGCGACGGCTCCATCTCCGCCGGACTCGCTTTCGAGGGCATGAACCAGGCGGGGCACCTCAAGAAGAACCTCGTCGTGATCCTGAACGACAACGAAATGTCCATCTCTCCCAATGTGGGGGCGCTGTCCTCCTACCTCAGCAGGATGCTGACCGGGCACTTCTACACCAGGCTGCGCAAGGAGACCAAAAATTTCCTGCAGGGCATTCCCCGGGTCGGCGAGTCCATGTTCAACCTGGCGAAACGGGCCGAGGATTCCATCAAAGGCCTCATGGTGCCGGGCATGCTGTTCGAGGAACTGGGGTTCCAGTATATCGGCCCGATCGACGGGCACAACATCGACCACATGCTCCAGACCTTCAAGAACATCCAGGAATATTCCTGGCCGGTGCTGGTGCACGTGATCACCAAAAAGGGCAAGGGCTGCGAATTCGCGGAATGCAAACCGTCGCAATACCACGGCACGCCTCCCTTTGACCCGAAGACGGGAAAGGCCGTGGCCAAGAAGCAGGCGATCCTGAGCTATACCGAAGTCTTCGGCCAGACCATGATCAAACTCGCTGAAGAGAACGAAAAGCTCGTTGCCATTTCCGCGGCCATGTCCGAAGGCACGGGGCTCGACAAATTTGCAGAACTTTACCCGGACAGGTTCTTCGACGTGGGCATTGCCGAGTCCCACGGCGTGACCTTTGCCTGCGGTTTGGCAGTGGAAGGCCTGCACCCTGTTGCGGCGATCTACTCCACGTTCACCCAGCGCGCCTATGACCAGGTGGTGCACGACCTGTGCCTCCAGAACCTCCCGGTGACGCTGGCCCTTGACCGGGCGGGGCTCGTGGGCGAGGACGGTCCCACGCACCACGGCGTGTTCGATATGGCGTACCTTCGCCACGTGCCGAACATCGTGGTGATGGCGCCCAAGGACGAGAACGAGTTCCAGCACATGATCAAGACCGCTGTTGAACACCCCGGACCCACGGCGATACGCTATCCCCGCGGCGTCGGCTGCGGGGTCCCCATGGACCAGGAACTGCAGACCCTCCCCATCGGCAAGGCCGCGCTCATCAAGGACGGAAGCGAGGCCGTGATCATCGCGATCGGCAACATGGTCTGCCCGTCGATCGAGGCCGCGAAACGGCTGGCTGACGAAGGCATCTCCGTTGCGGTCGTGAACGCCCGGTTCGTCAAGCCCCTTGATGAGGAACTGATCATTGCGCTGGCAAAGAGGACGGGGAGGGTAATTACGGTGGAAGAGCACACGATCCTGGGCGGTTTCGGGAGCGCGGTGCTCGAATGTCTCGATGCACGGGGCGTCACCGGAATCAAGACGCACCGCATCGGGCTGCCCGACTCTTATATCGAGCATGGCGCGCAGAAAATCCTGAGGCAGAAATACGGTCTCGATACGGACGGCATCTACCGCTCGGTCGGGGAATTCGTGGAAAAGTCCCGGCCCAAGGCAGTGGCATCCGTTGCCCCGCTTCGGCTGAGGGACGCGTAACGGCATTGCGGAATTCGGATTGCGGAATAAGGGCCAGGTAAATCCTTCAGGAGAAAGGGGGAAAATTGGAGAAATGGAGAACGCCTTTTTCACTCCCCATTTCCCCTTACTGGTTTGCTTTTAACTAAGTTGTTGCAAGCTTGAAACAGCCGGACCCAATCCTGTCCTCCTGCCTAAGGTTTCGTCCGTTTATCATCCTGCTTCATTTAGTGCTGGTGCCATACCCGCCGGGCTTGATATCAACAAGCTTTCCGTTCCTGAACGTGAGGATCCGCACGAACCGGTTGGGCCCGAGATTATACGTCCACTCATCAACCGTCACGAATACGTTTCGCACCAGGCCGGAATCGAGCCTTTCCTTGAACTCTTCCTGCCTTGTATCTTTCCATGCCGGGTCGCCGCACTTGGCGAGCACGTCGCTTTTTGAATCTCCGATGGATACGATCTGTTCGCTGCATTCACGTGGATTCGGTTTTGTTTCCTTGCCGTAGCCGTAGTTGCCCGCTCGTATGGACGCGACCTTGCCGTTCTTCAGGGTGACGATGCGCATGAACTGGGCCGGTCCGAAATTGTAGGTCCACTCCTCCACCGTTACGAACAGCTTGCGCCTCGTACCGTCGTCGAGCCTGTCGATAATTTCCTCGTCGTGCGACTCCTTCGCATCAGGCTCTCCGCATTTCACGAGCAGGTCCACCCGGGAATCCCCGCTCGAGACGATGCCCCCCGGACAGTCGATCGTCGCCGACTCCGCCTCTTCGGAGGGGCCTGTTGCCAGGAACACCAGGAGCGGCAGAAGAAAAAAAACGGTTTTCATAGGGGACACCTCCGCATGCAGAAGAGACCGCGTTTCCTGATCACCCGGGATTTCGTATGTGTATAGTCTATTCCAATTTCCTGCCTGCGTCAATGCCCGACAAAAACAGTGCAGGCTCATGGAGCCTCCCAGGGATTTCTTTTACACGCATTCTTCAGCGCGCGGCACGGGTCGTTTTCTCTCGGTATTTTTATGTACTGACCAAAGGCATTCTGTTATAATTCACGTCATATATGACGTTGTTGCTCGCTGCATTCAGCAGTTCGAAGTAACTATAAGAAATTGGCTTTGAGAATAAGCTGATGCCATGGAAAGCGGATCAGCTCTTGGTCATGGTCAGGCTGGAAGAAAGCTGCTTCGTGTCTAAAACTGAAGGGAAAAAGACAAATAAAGTCCGTCTCGATCTTCTGCTTGTGGAACGCGGCCTCGCGGAGAGCCGGGAAAAGGCGCAGGCGATCATTTTTGCCGGCCATGTGCTCGTGAACGGCCAGAAGCAGGACAAGGCCGGGTCGCCCGTTCCCGGGGATGCCGAGATCCGGATC
>DAIDTZ010000114.1 GCA_027456925.1 Nitrospirota bacterium | reverse complement strand
ACGTAATAGTTGTAATACGATCGTTACTGCGAACAAATGCAAGCCGGCGTCGTAGAAAAGGAGAACATGGGGTGAGCACTACGGAAGTCCTTATCATTGACGATGACAGGACAATGCGGGATGGCCTCACTATGCTGCTTGAGTTTGAAGGGTATGCTGTCAGCTCCTGCGAAAGCGGTGCGTCGGCGTTCGATCTGGTAAAAGCAAAGTGCTTCGACGTGCTGCTCATAGATTATCTAATGCCTGAGATGACCGGCGATGAAGTTGTCAGGCTGCTGCGGCCCTTGTGCCCGGACGCTCTTCTCATCGGCGTCAGCATAGAGACAAAAGAAGGGGTATTTCTTGCTGCCGGCGCGGATGCATTTATCAGCAAAAACATGCTCGTACACGAGTTGGTCCCTCTCATCGTAAAGTACGGAGCAAGGTGTTGACAATGGCGTTGGAACGATGTGGAATAGGCGGTAGACGCATGCACGCGCCGATCCTTCACCTTCTTAAATTCATGCTACAATTAAAAGGGAATACACCCTACCCGCGCAGTAACGAACGAGGAAACGATGCCCACGATATCCGCCCAGGCAGTCAAAGAATACCTCGAATCCCTCTATGCAGGCAAGGTCGAGCTCCTCTCCATGACAGGCCACGGTGCGCAGGAGGAGGGCGATGATCTCAAAGGCTTCGGCTACGGGTCGCCGCTGTTCCTCGAATACGAAGTTGCCGGAGTGCGAAAAAAAGCGGTGCTCGAGACCATGGCGCCGTCGACCTTCGGGCATGACCACTTTTCAGACCGGGCCCAGACCATTCTCTGGGAGCATAGTGCGTTTAACAGTCTCCCCCGCCACGTTCGCTCCCTGGACAGCGGCGCGTTCCTTGATTCGGGACGGATGATCTCAACAGGGAAAACCGAGGAATTTTTTCTTCTCACTGAGTTCGTAACCGGCTCCGGCTATTTTAAGGACCTGGAACGGATCCGCGACTCCGGGACAGCGACCGGGACTGATATGAGCAGGGTGCAGGCTCTCGCGGATTACCTCGCAAGCATCCATGCGCGCAAACTCGATGCGCCTGACCTCTATACCCGCCGCATCCGCGACCTCCTCGGCCATGGGGAATGCATCATGGGACTGATCGACAATTACCCGAAAAGAGTCGACGGCATCGGCCCGGAGTTCCTCAAGATGATCGAGACAACCTGCGTCGAGTGGCGCTGGCGCATTAAAGACCGTTCTCTCCGACTATGCTGCGTCCACGGCGACTTCCATCCCTGGAACATCCTGTTCCGCGAGAGCACGGACTTCACCGTACTGGACCGGTCACGCGGGGAATGGGGAGAACCCGCCGACGATATTGCCACCCTCTCCATCAACTATCTTTTCTTCTCGCTGCAGCGCTCCGGTAAGCTCGAAGGATATTTCGAAAAAATGCACCGCCTGTTCTGGGAACAGTATCTTTCCAGGACCAATGATCGCGAGATGCCTGAAGTCATCGCGCCGTTCCTGGCCTGGCGCGGGCTGGTCATAGCAAGCCCGGTCTGGTACCCCCATCTTACGCCGCAGGTAAGGACTTCGATATTCAATTTCATAAAAAACGTTCTGGTAGCGGAACAATTCGACTTCGCGGACGTGAACAGGTATCTCCGATGAAGGAACCCGTGGGTTTCGCCCTTTGGATAACGGGTATGCCCGCTTCCGGCAAAAGCTCGGTCGCGCAAGAACTCGCAAAAAAAATGAGGGCATACGGTGTGCCCGTAGTCGTGCTGGAGTCGGACAGGATGCGCACCGTCCTGACCCCCCATGCAACATACCTGGAAGACGAACGGGACCGCTTTTATCAGGCGCTGGCCTCAATAGGGGTCATCATCGTGAAAAACGGCGTCAACGTCATTTTTGACGCTACGGCAAACAGGCGGGCCTACCGGGAGCGCGCCCGCTCGCTCATCCCTCGTTTTCTCGAAGTCTATGTTCAGTGTCCGCTGGAAGTTTGCATCAGACGTGATCCCAAGGGTATTTACCGCAGCGCCGAAAAGGGGGAGACGTCGACTGTCCCGGGCTTGCAAAGCCCCTACGAACCCCCTTTGAACGCCGAGATTCTCCTGGATTGCCTGAATCCGCCGGAAGCAAGCGTGGAACTGATTTTAGATAAACTAAAACACCTGCTTTACATATAAACAGATTTTTCATCCCTATTTGCGAAACTCATTTGACTGCCCCCTACCCCTCCGTTAGAATAACGCCATGGGAAAAAAAGTGACGTATGAGCGCTGGATCAATCTTTTTCTTCCGGACGGATGGACCGAACGCGAGGAAATGGGTTATATCTTGATTGAGAAAGGCGGATGGCCGGGAATGATTCAGCTCACGTTTATCGAGCGGGATGAATTGAAATTGCCGCCTGGTGAAGCAGCCCGGATGCTCCTGGAGGACACTCTCGAGGAACGCGATGTCCCTTTCCCGCGCGAAGCAATAAAAGTCGAAGACCGTAATGGTTTGGGAAGCGCCACCCTTGACTATACGTTTAAGGGGGAGGAGGAACCGACGCACTGGCGTATATGGTTCCTGGCAGACAAGACACGGGCGCTCATGGCGGCGTACATCAGCAATCCGGAACACGACGTCCCCGCTCTCGATGAAGCAACAGGCATCATCGCCGACATCGAATTCATCCCGGACACCAACGACTGACCAGGCCGACAGACTACAAAAAAATTATGCCGTTCCGGCGTATGCTCGGAACGGCACAATTTTTTTATGCGGTAAGAATGTATAGAAGAACCTACACGTATTCCCTCAGCAGCTTGCTGCGTGCGGGGTGACGCAATTTCTTAAGCGCCTTGATCTCGATCTGACGGATCCGCTCCCGGGTAAGATTGAAGTACTTGCCGACTTCTTCAAGCGTATGCTCGCTTCCTATGCCGATGCCGAAGCGCATCCGGATGATTTTTTCTTCCCGTTCCGTAAGCGAGGAGAGCACTTCTTCAATACGGCTGGACGCTTCGTTGTTTTCCAGCGTCCTGAAGGGAGACACGGCTTTTTCGTCGATAATGACGTCCTTGAGCTCTTTTTCTTCGGACAAGATAGGCGTTTCCAGAGACACCGGCTCCTGGATCGCGCGAAGGATCTCATTGACCCTTACCGCGGAAAGCCCCATGATCTTCGACACTTCCTCGGGCGAAGGCTCTCTGCCCTTTTCACGCATGAACTTGGTATAGATGCGGCTGATGCGCGTACTCTCTTCGATCAGGTGTACGGGCAGCCGGATCGTGCGCGCCTGGTCTAAGATGGCGCGGGTGATGCGCTGCCTGATCCACCACGTGGAATACGTGCTGAATTTGGTGCCCTTGCCCGATTCGTACCGGTCGGCGGCCTTCATGAGCCCGATGTTGCCTTCCTGAATCAGATCGAGGAGGGTCAACCCCCGGTTTACATACTTCTTTGCAATGGAAACCACCAGTCTCAGGTTCGCCTTGACGAGTTCGTCTTTGGCATATTTCACCCGGATATCTTCATGCTCGATGCGCGCGACCATTTCCCTGAGGGCCGGCTCGTCGAGTCCGAGTTTTTCCAGCTCGACCGTGTTCCCGCGCTCAGACTGTTTGGCCAGGGTGGTGAGTTTTTTGAGCATCTTCTCGATTTCGCGGAAGGAGAGGCTCATCTCGTTCAGCGTCGACGTCGCGCGCTCCATGTCACGGCGCGCAACCTGTCGTTTCAACCTGTTGTAAAGGCGCATGAAGTCCGCTTCATAGGAGTCCTTCCATTCGCCGGGAAAGCGCAGAACGTCCTGGGACTTCACGAACCCCTGCTTGATGTTCGCTCCCAGCGCCAGGATCCTCGGGATAGCAAGAGGAGAACCCAAGGCGATCGACTTGAGCGCTCCTTTTCCTTCCTCAAGGATGCGCACATATTCCTGTTCCTCTTCTATCTTGAGCATGGGAAATCGTCCGACGTTCTTGAGGTACGTATCAACGAGATCGGCTCCCGCGCCGACCTCCTCCGCAGCCTCTGCAATCTCTACCGGAGAGGGCTCTTCTTCTTCCTCCTCTTCTTCGGCGAGTTCCTCGGCGAGTTCCTCCAGCACGTCCTCAGGCACCACTTCAGGGTACTCAGGCTTTTCTTCTGATAATGCCACCTTTGTCATAGAACTACCCATTCCTGCCTTTCAACTCTTCTTTCTTTTAATTATATCAAAATTCATGCTCAGGTCAAACTTTAATTTTTGCCTTGTCCCAGTTAAACCGGATGGATCCGCTGCCCTTCTATAGATTGCATGCGGCACGATGCCTCCAACTGTTCGGAGCGCGGAGCGCTGAACTGGCCTCATGCTCATCCTGATCGACAGTCTTATCTGGAGAAAGAAAAGTAAAGGGATGTCCTGAAGAAATACAAGAAGAGGTTGGATCCCAAAAACTTCAGCGATATACATCTATTTCGAACTTAAAAAATCCTGTCGCCGCCATAGACGCGAGTATGCCTGGACTGCCAAGCAAATCCCCGGACCGACGGTAGCGAGTATACACCAAAAGGAGTTTTGATTCAAGATCAAAAAATGACGCCAAATTGACAGAGTCAGCACTCCGTTCCGTGTATTCTTTCCTTGGAAGGAGCAAGGGGGGGCAGATCAGTGCGTACCGTGATCAAATATCTGATCCTTCTTCCTGGGATGTTAATTTCAAGTTGCCAATAACCGAAGTCTCACGTATAATCAGAGCGTATACAATATGGCTGTTCGATTTCCCGTCTGTGCTTTTGGATTTTTCATTTTTTCCTCAAGGGAGAGGTTACGGAGCTGGTGCCCGTCCCGGCCTTCAAAGCCGCTGTCACTGTGCGCGAGTACAGTGAGGTGAGTTCGATTCTCATGCTCTCCCGCCATATTTTCAATGACTTAACCCCATAAATCCGGTACAGCAGTCGTACAGCAAAACCTCAAAACTCGACTTCTACCTCGTAGTTCTTCGACGCTTCCCGCCAGTCGTGCG
>DAIDTZ010000113.1 GCA_027456925.1 Nitrospirota bacterium | reverse complement strand
GGCGCATCCGGAGATATACTCGAGTCAATGGTTTCGAAAAATGTGGGAAAGTGAAATCGTTCCATGACTGGTATCGATTGCTAAAAGGAGCGTCTGCAACATTGCCTGATGTAAAATTAGAATTTTACATTGACTTCGATTCTAATATCTTTATAATATCGTTCATGAAATGGCAGGCGCTGATCATTCTTGCGGCGATCGTTGTGAGTATCATTGTCCCCTCGTCCTTGCCGCTTTTGTATACTCATGACGGGCAAGCGGCAATCGGAACACTTGATGTCTGTCATTCGGCAACACCTGCGATATCGTCAAATGGCGATATGCCCTTTGTGAACGAGTGTCCCTGCCAGGCACCTTTGCTTACGCTAAGCTCAGCTGCTGAAGTCCCGAGTCCGTTGTTCAAACCATTCCTCATGGCCTTTCAAGACGAACGTCCTCCGAAAATCTAACCTGTATTCTTCCCGAGTTTAAACCCGTTATTCCATAAAAGCATTCGGCAGGCGATTGCACTTACCGTGATTGGTCCGTTCACGGCGATTCCCCTCGTGATGCCGGCGTTTTGGCCCTCATTGCTGCGCCCCTATCTCCCCGGCTTGCCGTATTTCGCCGCTGGCGGAACGGGGTCATGGGACGCTTGCATAGTTGTGTGAGCGCGCAAGCCAGCTGCGAGAGCTGTGCTTACTGATTTATTCCAGGAGGTTTCATCATGCCATCAGCAATAAAACTCAACAGATTCAGTCTGTTCATTATAACGGTCATCCTGTTCGCTGCCGGATGCAGTTCATCAAGTAATGACAATCAGGCGCCGGCAACAACGTCGGTTGTCAGCGGCGTCATTTTTGCGGCCCCTGTTTCCCATGCCACGGTCGTGGTAAAAGACGGGACCGGAGCAACGATCGCAGGACCGGTTTCCACAAACAACGACGGCACTTACAGCGTTGACGTTCCAACAACCGCTCTCGCATCGGACTTCCGAGTGGAGTCCGGCATGGGCACGTTCACTGATGAAGCGTCGGGAGAAACAACGACGGCTGGAATGCTTGCCGCATACGTTACAGGAGGAACAGTCACTGCGGGAATTGTGAACCTTGATCCGTCCACGACGATCATTTGCGACCTTGTGACAAAGTCCGGGAAAACAGCCGGCGAAGCGCAAAACATATTCAACAAAGCCTTCGGGTACAGGCCGGACATTTCCATCGCCCCGAAGAACGCGCCCGCTTCCGGTTCCGATACGCCCCAGCGTCTTGCGGGCATGAGGGCCGTAGCATTCAGCCAGATGACCAGGGATCTGGGCTTGACGCCGGACAAGCAATTCGGCCTGATCGAAGCCATTGCCGCAGACCTTGGCGACGGGGACCTCGACGGCAAAATATCATCCGTACCGGTGTCCTCCGGGACCTTTACCGTGCCCGAGGACATACAAAACAGGTACGAACGCTCCATGGTCAGCCTGGTGACGAACACGTCCGTCAATATGACCGGCCTTTCCGCGGACCAGATCGCTTCCCTGCCTTTTAGCAAGGTCGCGCTCACAAATTCGTATCGCGTCGAATATATTCCCATGGGGATGATGGGCGCCGTACAGGGCAAAACGATGTTCAAGGTCAAGATCACCCGGCGAAGCGATGGGTCTGCTGCGCCCGGTTTGACTGTATCGATCATGCCGATCATGCATATGGCGACCATGCAGCACAGTTCGCCGATCGGCGATGTTCTTGACAACGGAGACGGCTCCTATACCTGTACCGTCTACTACCTCATGGCATCCGGAATGGGCATGGGTATCTCAGAGCTGGATGTGATCATCAACGGAATGATGGGCGAAACAGCAACATTCTATCCGGCTGTTGGTATGACCATGGGATCAACCACTGTTCGCGCGACGCTCAAAGGGCAAAGCGACGTTATCAGCAGTATGACGGGCACGGAAAAGCGCGCTTATTACCTCTTTAACGACGGGACCGCCGGATTCAGCCTGTTTATCGCGGCAAAAGACAGCATGATGAGCTATCCAGCCCTCTCGGGGGGGACTTTGCTGCAGGACGCCGCTCACGCCTCCTGGGTCGCGAACCCCATAACAGTGTTAGCTTCCACGGATCGTACAAACTGGAGCGCGGCAACCGATAATGCCGGAGGTCACTGGTCCGTATCCGGGTTGTCGGGCCTCGTATCAGGCCAAACCGGCACCATCTATGTCAAATTGAACGTCAATGGAGAAGACAAAACCACTGACGGCAATGCGGCTTCAGGCTCGAATGCCTACGCCGTATTCATTGTGACGCCGTGATGCCTGAAAAAAGACCGTTACGATGAAAACCCATTTTATTAAAATACTCTGTGCGGCCCTCGTTACGGGGGCCGCATGGTTCCTGGCTGCTCCGGTGCTCGCCGGTTCGTGCTGCGGGGGCGGTGGGGCAACTACCCTTATT
>DAIDTZ010000112.1 GCA_027456925.1 Nitrospirota bacterium | reverse complement strand
GCTGGCGCATGCCGCCGGAGAGTTCCTTCGGATAGGCGCTCTCGAATCCGCCGAGGCCGATGAGGTCGATCGCCTCCTCGGCGCGGCGTGCGCGCTCGGCGCGTGGGATGCCGCGGGCTTCCAGGCCCAGTTCCACGTTCTCCTGCACGGTGAGCCAGGGGAACAGGGCGAAGCTCTGGAACACCATCGCCACACCTTCCGGCGGGCCTTCGAGCGCGCGCCCGTGCCAGAGCACCTCGCCCGCCGTGGGGCGCAGCAGCCCGGCGACGATGCGCAGCAGGGTCGACTTGCCGGAGCCGGAGCGGCCGAGCAGGGCCACCATCTCCCCCTCCTGCAGGGTCAGGGCGACGTTGTCGAGCACCAGGAGAGCGGCGCCCGCGTCCTTGTGGTACGCCTGGCGGCAGCCGCGGACTGCGAGCAGCGGCGGCGGCCCGGTCACATCGTTCATTGGCCTTCCTATCCGAACGTCAGGCGCCGGCGGGCGTATTCGTACATCGGTCGCCACAGGAGCCGGTTGAACAGCACGACGACCCCGGCCATCACCGCCCCGACAAAGCCGACGCCCATGACGACGACGATCTCCCGTTTTTTCCTGCGCTGGAAGGCGACGAGGCTCTCTAAGCGGGCGAGCTCCTTTTCGTAATCTTCGGGTTTGGGAAGAGGAAAGGCTTCGCCGTTCGGGGAGACGGAAAAAGTGGAGTTTTGAGCTTCGCGCTTAGGGTTCCGGCTTGTCTTTTTCGTGGTTTTCGCGGTCATGAAATTGGGGTCCTCCTCTTTAGTGACGAGTAAATAGTGACGAGTGTAAAATCAGTCCTGGGTTTTGAGCGCCGCGAGAAGAATTTCCATCTGTTGTCGATACTCCCGCAGGCGGTCGTACACGGCAAGAGCATCTGCGGCTTTGTAGGTGTGCGACATGCGGTTGCGTGCAGACAGCATATCCAGCCATATTTCTTCGTGATCTATCCAATGTGAGGCGAACGCCTGTTTTATGCATGCTTTCGGGGAAGAGCAATCGGCAAGACCCTGGTTCCCGGCAACTATGCGGATGCTCTTCCATGCCAGTTCGAAGCAGAACTCGAAGTACTGAATGCAGCCCGCCTTTTCCAGATCGCTTTGCGCCGGAGATGCCAGTGCGTCGGCCAGGCTCTTGAGGGCCTGCTCAAAGCCATTAATGAGGAGGGATTTATCCACACAGCACCTCCGCTTGTTTCAGCGCCTCACGGCGGAACTCGGGCGATACCCGGTTGAGATCCACCCAGTCGATCCGATACAAGGTCGGGATCTCTTCAAAAAGGTCTTCTATCTTATAGAAAGTCGCCAGTGGCAGAGGGGTTTTGCCCAAGACCCCGACGTCGAAATCGGAGCGGTCATGGGCAGTGCCGGCAGTTCGGGAGCCAAAAAGTACCACCCGGTAGCCGCGTAAATCGGCCTCCATTCGGGCGCATACTTTTCGAATCTCTTCCTTGATTCTTTTTTCAGGGGTCATATCCGGCATTTTAAAAGCATAGTCTGAATCTTAGCAGTTTGCGGATGTGGCGTCCTTGATACTTATGGACCCCTATCATCACAACAACCTTTTAAATTCATCGATGCTCATCCCAGCATCTTTGATAATTCCGCCCATGGTATATGCATCGACCGGATTCGCCCTGGGTATGGTGATAATTCTTTCACCATCGGTCATCGCGATATGTTTCCCTTGCCTTACAATCCGAAATCCCTGCTTTTCAAAAGCCTTCACCGCCCTCTGGTGATTAATTCCAGGCAGCTTAGGCATTGGCAATTTCCACGTACCGCGATTCATTATCAACGGTTAGTTTATCTACAACTTCCAAATAAGCCTCGATGGCATCTTTGATATTTTCCAAAGCATCATCTTCAGATTTTCCTTGGGACCAACAGCCGGGTAACCCTGGAACCCAAATAGCATAACCTTCTTCGGTCTTCTTAAGACTTACTTTGTATTTCATGTCTAATTTCTCCTAAATGGGTATACTCCGGTGTGCCGGAGTATGTTAATCGCGCTTCCTTATCCACATATTGGCGGTTCAAAACTATTCAAAAAGACATTAACATCGGGCGGGTATATACTTCTCAGGGTGAAGGCATCATCAAGAACGATCTTCAACTTTCTTTCGTCCAACTCGTACGAATAGGCATTTCTGAATAAACGCCTGAATGATCTGAGATTGTCGAGCAGGAGGAGGCATTATGGATGCCCTCTATCTCCTGAATCTGGGCTTTTATCTCAGCCTGCAGAACGGCTAATCTTTCCTTCTCCACCGGATGCCCCCTTTTTTAATCTTGGCCGCCAATCGGTGATCTTCAAGCTGAACGATATCCACGTCGCGACCCGCCTCTTCAGAGATATAAGACATCACTTTAAAAAAATTCCTGTTATCCAGCCCGATAAAGCCGATATCGATGTCCGATCTTCCCGAAAATCTAAAAGGCTTTGTTACAAAACGGGGTGGGGGTGATACAGCTCCGCCCTCTCGGTTACAGAAAACGGTCCCAAGGGCGTATATAAAATCATAATCAACTAATTTGCAATATAAAAGGGGCGATCCGATCCCACACTTATC
>DAIDTZ010000111.1 GCA_027456925.1 Nitrospirota bacterium | reverse complement strand
TGTCGTTGATGTCCTTGAAACGGTCGATGTCGATAAAGAGAACGCCGAAATGCCAGCCATAGCGCTGCAATTCCTCGATCCGCGCATTCAGCGTCATCTCGGCGTACCGCCGGTTTGCAAGCCCCGTGAGCGCGTCGACGTAGGCAAGACGTTCGAGTTCGGCCAGCCGCTCGAGCGCAACAGGAGCCGGTGTATTATCCGTAAAGGTCTCCACGCCGCCGATCATCTCTCCCAGATCATCATAGATCGGGATGACCCGGATGGTAATCGGAACGCGGTGGCCGTCTTTATGGTGTAAAAAGAGCTCCTCATTCCGCTCTCTGCCGTCGTTGATGACTTTTTTCAAAGGGCAAATTGTCGTACAGAGGCTGTGCCCGTCCTTGTCAACATGCACAAGAATGTTGTCGCTGCAGGACTTGCCGACGACTTCCGTTGACTTGTATCCGGTAATGCGCTCGGCGCCCTTGTTCCAGTATGTGATTGTTCGATTCCGGTCGACGAAATACACGCCGTCATGCAGATTATCGAGGAGTGTTTTGTAAAAGGAGTCGTCTAGGGCCATAGAGGATAAATGATTACCGGGGATATTCCACGGCGTTACCTGTTTTATTTTTTGATATCAACCGCATCAAGCTGCTGCAGTATCCGCTCGATCTTTTCCCGGATGCGCTGTTTCCTGCCATTGTAGTCTTCCAGCTGCTGCACATCGCGGGTCGCCCGCGCAAGTTCTTCCTGGAGGTTATTGACGCGGGCCTTAAGCCCTTTATTCTCCGCCAACAGGGCCTGCACTCGTTTTTCTATGACCGTAAATCGCGCCTCAAGGTCTTTCACGGGTTCTTTACCATTGTCACGATGCCGCATTCCTTACTCCGCGCCACGCGCCCGGAATTTACGGATTTCGAAGCCCCTGTACGCCGTCATCGCCACCCGCGCCAACAGCCTGCCGTTGGACAAGCGGCGCAGACCCCGTGGGTTTGCTGTAAATTCTTTTATACTCTGCATAGTTCCGCAACACCTTTTTTACATATCCCCGGGTCTCGGAAAAAGGGATGTCCTCGACAAAGGCGTCGCGCTCGCCATGATATTCGTTTTTGGCAAGCCACGATGCCACGGCCTCGGGACCGGCATTATATGCCGCCGCGACCAGGAGCGGATCACCCTTGAAGCGCTTCATTAATCGGCTGAGATACCAGGTCCCGATATTGATCGCCGTATCGGAATCAAAGAGCTTCGCACGAGCAAAACCCCGCAGCTTGATCAGCTGCGCCGCCCGTTTCCCCGTCGCGGGCATCACCTGCATGAGTCCACGCGCCCCCGCGGGGGAGAGCGCCTCGGTGCGGAACTGGCTCTCTTCCCGGATAACGGCGGCGATGAAGAAGGGATCCTGGCCGTATTTCCGGGAATAGGTTACAATGCTGTCCCAGTAGCCCTGGGGATAGGCCAGCAGCCACAAGTCGTCGGTAATCCCCGTAGACGGCGCTTCCAGATAACGCTTATAGTTCCGGAGTACGAGCAAAAGGGAGTTGTGGTAATCACCCAGTTCGAAAAAAGCCTTACTCAACCCGAGGAGCATGCCTCGCTTCCTGGGCAGCCTGTCCTGCAGGGCCCACAACTCTTTGGCCGCCTCTTTCTTCATGTCCAATTGCATCAATTCGAGGGTCTTCCGGAACGAAGGGTCGGTTGACAAGATTCGCTTCGTCTCATCCGTCCATACCGGCGGACCGTCGTCGGTCTCGAAGATGTTTGCGGGGTCTTCAGCACAGGGCAACCCGGCGCATGCCGGAATCACCTCGACAGTAACCGTGTCGGCCGTTGTCAGCGCAGTACCCGCGGCCGCGAGGCGGGCCTTTCGCTCCGCAGCGCAATTTCCATAATAGGTGTAAGGGCCTCTTTTCAGGACCAGTTCGTAGAACCCGATTGCGCCGGAGAAATCTCCTTGTTTTTCCGCGGCCCTCCCCTGCCAGTACAGCGCCTGGTTCACGAGGAACGACCGGGGATAGCGATTCACCAGCTCCCGCATGGCCTGGCCGGCTTTATTATACTCACCCACGGCATAAAACGACCAGGCTTTCCACCAGATCGCGCTGTCCGCGAATCTGCTGTCGGGATATTCCTGCACCAGACGCCCGTAATACTGAAGCGCGTTCTTCATATCGCCTTCTTCACGGAAAATATTCCCCATGTGAAACAACGCGTCATCGGCCCAGTCGCTGTCCGGATAGGTATCGAGGAGCTTATGAAAATTCTTTACTGCCCGGTCCCAGTCTCCGAGCTTGCTGCAGGATTTCCCGGCCCAGTACAACGCTTCCGGCGTTCGCGGATCAGCCGGATTCTCACGCGCCATCTTTTCAAGAATGGCCGCGGCCTCTGCCCGCTTCCCGATATTGAACAGCGATACGCCGGCACGGAACTGTGCATCCGCCCGGTTCGGATAGGAAGGTTCCCGGTCGAGCAGGTTCAGAAAGGTCTTCGCTGCTTTGTCATACTGATTCGACAGAAAAAGGTTTTTCCCGCGTTCATAGAGTTCATTGGCCGTAAAATCGGGGACATCCACCCCAGACTTTTTCAAGTCCGTTAGCCCCTGCTCCACTTCCTTGTCCGCAGGGGTGCCCGGATAGTTCGTCCAGATGTCCCGGTAAGCAAGAACAGCGCGCTCCGGCTGGGCTGCGGCAATCAGTGCACGCGCTAATCCCAGGCCGGCATCGGGCGCAAGATCGTCCCTCGGGTAGTCCTCCAGAAATTTTTGGAATGCATCGATCGCCTGGGGATAGGCATTGGACGCAGAGAGGGCAAGACCGCGCCGGTATGCCGCTTGCGCGGCAAGCAGGCTTTTGGGTCGCTGTTCCAGCACCACCTGGTAGAGGGCCGCGGCCTTGCTATACCGCGCCCGTGAGTAATGGTATTCTGCAAGCAAAAAAACGGCATAGTCCGCGAGTTCGGGGTATTCCTCCTGCACGCGGAGCATGGCGGCATCGGCCGCGGAGGCTTGGTCAAGCCGGATCAGGACCTCTTCCGTCACAAACAACGCGCGCCGGTACCAGACAGTGTCGGGATATTGATCAGTAATTTCTCGCGATACCAGCAGGGCGCCGTCGTAATTGCCGGTCTTATAGGCATCAAGCGCGGTTTTCAGGGCCAGCTCAGGGTCTGGAAGAGCGGAGTTCGTTATAATTTTTTTCGTAAATGACCTTGGAGCGCCGTGCGACAGGCCGGCGCTTCCGGCAAGGTCGCCGGGAGCAGGCTTCCGCGCAGCGCAGGAGGCCAGGAAAAGGAGCATAAATACCAGGACGATCTTTTTAAAAAATAGCATGAGAATTCCCGATCACATGAGGTTTCATGCACGGCAATATGCACTTGTCTACATAATATAGGGTGCAATAGGCCATGTCAATAGAAGTTAATGGCAAAGCTGTCAAAGGGAAGGCGCTCCGGCTGATAAAGAAGGAAAAACACAGAAGAGCCTGTTGCATAAATCCATTTTGCGCTTCGACCGGCCCAGCACGAACGGGGACCAATTCATACTGTCAACGGCTGCCCCGTTCGCCCTGAATGTGTCGAAGGGCAAAACACTTTATTACGTCCGGTTCTTCATAAACGCCTGTTGCAATGAGCTGATATCCGCTTGCGGTTTCTCTGTATCTTTTCGTTGCTGTTGTTGCCGGGGCTTCTCCGGATTTTTCTTGAGCGACAGCGAAATCCTCTTTCTCTTCACGTCCACTTCGAGCACCGTCGCCGTCACCTTCTGATTGACCTTCACGGCTTCGTTGGGGTCTTTTATATAGCGGTCCGAAAGCTGGCTGATGTGGACGAGACCGTCCTGATGCACTCCGATGTCGATGAATGCGCCGAATGCCGTGATGTTCGTCACCACCCCGGGAAGCTTCATGCCCGGCTGCACGTCCTCGATCTTTTCGACGCCGTCGGCAAAGCTGAAGGGTTCAAACTGCTCACGGGGGTCCCTGCCCGGCTTCGCGAGTTCCGACATAATGTCCTTGAGCGTCGGCAAACCCACGGTATCGGCAACGTACTTGGCAAGATCGATCTTTTTACGCACGTCTGCATTCCCCATGAGCTCGGCGCCCGAGCACTGAAGGTCCCGCGCCATGGCATCGACGATATGGTAGCTCTCGG
>DAIDTZ010000110.1 GCA_027456925.1 Nitrospirota bacterium | reverse complement strand
TTGGATAAAATGAATTTGTCTTTCCACGATCCTCCGTCGAGGGTGTCTGCGATCCGGCCCAGGCATAGATTATTCCCAAGGGGCAGTGGTGGGGTTTTGAATTTGAGCATATATTCCGAGGCGTACGTGCCGCCAGCATTCTGGCTCGCGGCTACAGGTTGGCCGGCGGTCGCCGTTGCCGTAGACAGGGTGACGATCCGGCCGGTAATTGTTTCGCATGAAGATGGCCATGATTTTGACATTATTTCAATGTGGTATTTCTTTGTCCCGTTACTGCCATTGCTCCCGTCGCTAAACTTTATTTCATCGGCTGAATTTTTGTTTTCATCTTTCACCGTAATCTGCGCCACAGGGATATTAACCCTCTCTCCCCTGATCTCCACGCCAGTCCCGAAATTGAGCACCACTTCCGCGTCGTACATACTGTTTGCATCGAACTGGAAGCCTCTTGAGAGAGTAGCCGTGCCTGTGCCTTGTTTTTCCGCGGGGATCTGTGCCACAAGGTTTCCGTCTTTGTAGATCATGACAAAGGCCGTGCTTGCTCGATACTCCGGGGGCGTGATGGTGTAGGTGATGGCCTGGTCTTTGCTGAGATAACCGCTTTCGTTCACGAGCAGCATCGGCAGGGCCTGGGTCTTGACCTCTACTCCATAAACGGTCATCGTGGCGGTTCCGGTATTGGTGAGAGTGTAATTCGGGTCCGTGTAGCATCCCCCGCAGGAGTTTAGCGACTTGCTGATGGTGATGGCTGCGGTTGCGTTGATCGTTATGGTGTTCTTTCCGGATTTCAGCTTATAATCCGCTTTGTACAGGCCGTCTCCCTGCTTACTAGCGGTTTGATCGGAAAAAGTTATTGTGGACGGCGTGAAGTTAGTATTCATCCTGTATGTCGTGTCGCCGACGATTTTTTTACAGGGGAACGGGGGCGAACAGGATCCCGGCTCAAGGTAATCCGGGTTTTCTCCTTCTCGCAGGTAGTAGACTTTTGCAAAAACGGGTATCGTGCTGTCCTTTTTCCCGGCATCGATAGTATTTCCGTATTGGTCTGCTGTCTGCACCGTTGCGACTATAAGCGTATTTGAGGGTTCATTATTTCCCGTGCAGTTGCCGAATATGCCGGAATGCAGGTTAAAGGTCGTACTTGTCCCGGCGGTTGCTATGATCGGATAGGTTGCATCCGGAAGGCCGCCGAGAATGACTTCCGCTGCCGCGCCGGAGCTGTTGGAGGTGACGGTCAAAGAGCTTACCGGGTCTCCGCAGTCTCCCCAGGTTGGAGACTGCCGTAAGCAACTGGCGCCGGTGCTCACGAGGGACGCGAAATTTTTTGTTGTGTCCGCAGTGCATTGCGAACTCTCTATCTTCGTTGACGTGAACGTGACCGTAACGTTCGAGATGGGATTGGCGTATTTGTCTTCTGTTGATACGGACACGAACCCCGCGAAGCTCAGGATTGCGCCGGAGGTCCCGTCTCCGTGCAGCCGTTTTATCCTGAGACTGCTTTTGTCGGGAAGTCCCAGGGCCGTGAAGGGCATGGTCAGATTCACACCCGAGGGAAGGGCGGCGTCGATAATATTTTCTCCGGCCTGGGTGGAATAAGTATCGCCATCCCTGGTTATGAACGTTGGATTGTCTTTGGTGTATTTACCCAGCGTCAGCGTTACCGATGCGATACCGCTGCCATTTGTTGTGGCTACGATACTTGGCTCGCTGCCGAACATTCCATTGCCGGCTTTTACGGTAAATCTCACCTGAACATTCGGCACAGGATAGTGTTTCGTGTCCGTCACTTTTACCTGCAGCGGCAGCGGGAGCTTCGTACCTACTACTCCATCCTGCATATGGGTCATTGTAATTTTTTCGATATACTGGGCTGAGGCGGGATCGTAATTCGGCGGCTCTGAATAAGGGCTTTGCAACGTGCCGGCCACGATGGCGTTCCACTTAGTGATGTCCCATGCCGTCATGCCTCCGGCGATCATGCCCGAAAGCATCCAGCCCGATTCGCCGGTCTTCGGATTTTCCTTGAAATACCCGATTCCGGCCCAGTCCCTGAAAACCAGTTCAGAGTTCAGGGTTCGAAGTTCAAAGCCCTGGTTAACCGCATTCGCCATGTCCTCTTTGATGTTGTCATCGAAGGGCAGGGTTGGCAGAACAGTGTCGATGTTGGTCTTGTCGATGGTAAGAAGCTCGTATCCTGTAGCTGCTGGCTCATGGATCAGTTGAATCAGTTTCGCCGTCGATATGCTCTCTACTTTGAAATCATCCTCGAAGATCCGGTTTTCGAGAATCGATCCTTGTAAGGAGGAAAGCTGCGTGAAAAGCCGGGTCCGGTTGTCAGGGTCCAGGGTCCGGTGGACGGCTTCGATGGTGCGGAGCCCAGCGTCGATGAATACGCCTTTCCACGTAAAACCATGAGGCATGTCGAGGAGATACGTGACGTCGATGACCCCGCCGACAGTTACGACGGTCGGAAGAGGCCGACTGATGCTGAGATGCAGAAGCGAGGCCAGCTCGTCTTCCGCCTTGGTCCAGCAATCAATATAATGATTTGCGGCTTCATAAAGAAGCCGTTCCGCGTCCTTTGCCCCACCCTCACCCTGGCCCTCTCCCTGAGGGAGAGGAGAGGAAGAGATAAGGGGCAAGGGAGTAGCGGCGACCTTCTGTGCAATAATGCCGATAACGGAAAGGTTGCCGACAATATGGGTATTCGTGATGCTTTCCGTACCGTGCGGTGAAGTAAGGTCGATGGCAAGATTGAACTCTCCACCCATGGGCAGGCCGCCCTGGGCGACCACAATCCTCTCGCCGTTGACCTTGAGCATTGGACGCAATCTCACCAGATAGCTCGGGGTGTTGTCCAACCCTCCGTAGGAGTCGATGATCTCCTGGTCTTGAACTGTTTCCGGCTCGTAACTGACGGCGATTTGCTGGTTTGAAAGTTTGTGTGACGGTAACGTGATGGTAAAAAGCTGGTTCTTATTCGAATCCGCTGCCGTGAACTTGACCTGATGCGCAAGTTCATCGGGAATGACGGCGTATTCATTCGTAGCCTTGATCAGCGTAAACTGCAGGCTTGCGGGAAGGATGTTCAGGACTTCGGGGATGAGTTCCCTGCTGCGCTGAAAATCGGCGTAGCGGAGTTGCGAGTTTTGAGTTTTGAGTTCTGAGTTTATGCGGGACTGCAGATACTCCAGCGGGGTTTGGTTCAGCTCGGAAGGTGTGCTGCCCGTACCCGTAGTTATAAATCCAAGATATTCGTCCCGAATCGTAGAAAAAGACATCGCGCTCAGGATATCCTGCGCATTGTTGTATGTATAGCCCCTGACCTTGATGCTCGTATCGAGTCCGAGCCAGGTCTTGCCGTTTACATCGATGATGGCGCCGCGGTAATTGGAATAAGGGATCTGGCTTTCTACCCAGACATGCTCGAATTGGATATTTGATATTGTTCCGCCGGCAATGACAGGCCTGTACGGTATCCCCGCCTTCTGAAAAAACTCGGCGATCTTTGCGGGATCGTCTGTGCCAGTCAAGTTCTTTGCCCGCTCGATATCAGGAAAGAACCGGACCACGCCCCGCACGTAGCGCGTCGGGAACCCCGATGCCCGGAGAAGGGCCGCAAGCAGCGCTGCCTGGTCGCAGTCGTTGCCGCTTTTTTGGTGCAGCGTGTCCTCTGCCCCTTTCATACAGCCCCAGTACCACTCGGTTTCTACATTGTTCTTAACATACTCGTAGATCGAGACCGGGTTCCAGTTGAGGCTCTGGGCGAGCGATGCGATCTCGCCGGAAATCGGAGCTTCGGGAGATGCAGAAGTATCGTCCGGGCTTACAATTTTATTTCCGCCAAGATATGCAGGAGTAATCGATGGCGCTGTGCTCGGTTCTTGTGCAGGATAATTCAGATGCTTGTACGGAAGACTCCCGATGAGGGGATGCTTTTTTGAGGGGAGGACCGTGTCGAGAAGGGCCTTGAGCTCGTCGAATAGAGATCGCGAAATTGCATTGTCCGGCGGCAGACTGTCAATGAGGCCCAGGTATTTTGTGAGGGCTTTTTTGTAGCCCTCCACCATAGCTTCATGCCGCTCCAATGCCTTTGTGTTGAGAGTTTTTGCTTTTTCGCTTCTTAGGCTGAACCGTTCATCAACAAGCAACTTGGACGCCCTGATATCATCGGCGGTCAACCTTAATCGGGCCAGCTCGGAAGTGACGGAAGCTCCATGGGAAAGCTTTGATTTGATCTGTGCAACAAGGACTTTGCTCCGGCCAAGATCCTTTTGCAGGTCATTCTCAATATCATCCTCGAACGCATCTCCTAATGACGGCGAGATAAAAGAGCAGGCAGCCAGGAATAAAATGACATAACGAATCTTCGTGTGCAAGCACCCGCATCTGCCGCTCTTTTTGGAAGGCGGAAAAATCCTAACTCTACCCACTTGCCCCCCCCTTTACGAACAAGTAAAGCCGGAATTTATTGCAGAGGTACAAC
>DAIDTZ010000109.1 GCA_027456925.1 Nitrospirota bacterium | reverse complement strand
ATGGGATAACCTCACTACGGGTCATGGGGCATGGGTCCAGGGTCATGGTTTTCTGATTTCCTTGACCCTTGCTGCTTGCCTGCACCCAGCGCTTACGAGTGCGACCGCGCGAGTGCAGGGTGGCCCTTGCCCCTGGACCCTGCATTATTTTCAATTCACCCTGTTCACAATATACTTTGCCAGCTCCCGGAGCGGGTCGGCCTTGCGGTCAAACTCCCGGAGCGATTGGACCGCCTTGTCAGCGACTTCATGGGCCCGTGTGCGCGACTCCTCCAGGCCGTAGAAACCCGGGAAGGTCTTTTTGCCTTTTTTGACATCGCTGCCCACGTCCTTGCCGATCGTCTCCTGCGTGCCCGTAATATCCAGGATGTCGTCGGCGATCTGGAAGGCAAGGCCCACCAGTTCCCCGTAACGGGAGAGCGCAATAAACTGCCGCTTGCCCGCTTTTGCGTAGAGCGCGCCGGTCCGGACCGAGGCGCGGATGAGCGCGCCGGTCTTGTGCGTATGGATGTATTCCAGCGTGGGGAAATCCACGTCCTTGCCTTCCGATTCCATGTCCACGACCTGGCCGCCCACCATGCCGAAAACGCCGGAGGCCGTCGAAATTTCCTTGATAATGCTGACGAGCCTGCCAGCCGGGACCGCCTTCAGCCGGCGCGGGTCGGACAGCACTTCAAAGGCCATGTTCAAAAGTCCGTCCCCTGCGAGAATGGCGACAGCTTCGCCGTACACCTTGTGGCACGTCGGCCTGCCTCGCCGCAAATCGTCATTGTCCATGGCCGGAAGATCGTCGTGGATCAGCGAGTACGTGTGGATCAGTTCCAGCGACCCCGCAACAGGCAGGAGGTCTGCGGTCCTCGCGCCAAGGGCTTCAGCTGCCGCAATGGCCAGGATCGGCCGGACCCGCTTGCCGCCGGCAAAGAGGCTGTAGCGCATGGCCTCGTGAACGGAAGCCGGAAACAGCTTCGCTGGGGGAACAAGCTTTTCGAGCGCTTTGTCCACCAGATCTTTTTTCTTTGTGATGTAGGCCTTGATGTCCATGGTTGTCCGCTCTTATTCTTCTTCCTGTTCTTCGAAGGGCTGCGCCAGCATGTTCCCCGCCTTGTCCTTTAACAGGATCTCCACCCTGCGCTCCGCGTCTTCGAGCCGTTTCGTGCAGATGCGGGAAAGCTTGATCCCTTCCTCGAACAGCTTGAGCGACTGTTCCAGCGGCAGGTCTCCTTTTTCCAGTTCCTGCACGATCTCTTCGAGCCGCGCCAGAGCTGCTTCGAATTTCTTTTCCGCCATAATAGTGATTATACCCCGCCTTATTGCCGCCTATTGCTTGAGGTGGATATTATATACGGGTAATCAGGTGAAAAATCAAGGTAAAATCCGGGAACCGATTCACAGGAATTCTTAATTCCTAATTCTTAATTCCTAATTTTTTTCCAGCTCCCTGACCATCTTTCTCAGACGGCGCGCTTCCTCTCTCGTCAGCCTTTGATCCCGGTAGTAGGAGCCCTCGAATTGTTCCACAAAATGCCGGGCCTGTTCGCGCAGGCTGTCTTCTTTGACCAGGACAACAAACTCCTCAAGCCCCTGAGACCGCGGCTTGACATAACCGCGCCGCTTCATCTTTCCCAGGAAAGCGGCGAGCAGCTTTTCTTCAACAGGTTTCCGCGCTCTTCGCAGCGCATACAATGCAAGGCACAGAGCGCCGGCGCCGAGGAGCGCCGTCAGGAACTTTGACGCCAGGCCCCTGTCGAAGGACACCTTGAACCGCATCTCCCGGACGCTCTCACCCAATTTGCTGATCAGCGAGAATTGTTTTTGGAAGTCGTAGTTGATGACCGCGGCGTTCCAGTAGTAATCGATCGCATCGAAAAAAAGCCGCAGCCGGAAAAGCAGGCCCCTTCCGGAGACGGACACGTAGCTCTCCGGGGCCGCCGGGGTCGGGTCCAGGCGCACCCATCCCCTGTTTCCAAAATACGCCTCGACCCATACGTGGGCGTTTTGCTCCGGTATCATATAGTAGCCGCCCGCCTCGTTGTAGAAGCCGCCGCGGTATCCGCCGACAAGCCGGGCGGGAATGCCGGACAGCCGCAGCAGCACAGCCATGGCAGAGGCGAAATATTCGCAGTTCCCGTACTTATGCCGGAACAGGAAGTCGTCGAGCGGAGCGCTGGAAACGGGAAGCTTGGTGAGCGAGTATTTGTATTCCCCGTTTTTGAGGAAATGCAGGATTGCCGCGGCCTTCTCTTCACTGGTGTTGCCGATTGCCAGCCCGCGCGCCAGTTCCCTCGTCTTCTCCATTCCTGTTTCCGGCACCTGGAGATACCGGTTCCGGTCTATAGCCTTCTCCGGCAGGGTGTCCGACAGCACGGAGAGCGCTTCATATCTCAGCTTCCTGGTGATCGCTCCGGCCAGGGTAAACGTGAGGTCGTCGAATTCTCCGACGTTCCGTGCCTGGATTGAAAGCGGCTTGTCCAGGGCGAAGAGGTACCTGTTCCCGTACGGGGCGAGATATATCGTCTGCGCAACCTTGCGGCCGGCCAGGGCTGGTTGATAATTTTTTGCCGCCTGTTGACGGCCGATACTGTCCCATTGTCTCCCGTCGAAATGATCGAGGACAAGGCCCCTCCAGTACAGCAGCTCGTCATCCACCTTTTCCATTCCAACGCGCATGATGACGGTCGCGTCCTCCTGTATGGCCGAGATCTGGCCGAGCCCCACGGTGCTGCTGAACCCCGTCGTCGCCCCGCCTCCCAGGTTCAGGATATTGAACATCGGGTTGATCGTCCGGGGGAGAACCAAAAACAGGAGGGCGGCGAGAGGAATGGACGCGAGCGGGATCCACAGCGACTTCAGCACGATGGCTTGCAGGGTGGAGAGCCGGAGTTCCATGGCGCGGTCCTCGGTGTAATAGG